>JABSOG010001099.1 GCA_013216025.1 Algicola sp.
CAACTATTCGATTTTCAAACAGCGCCAACCCGGCCCCATCTTTTAATGGCATCTTTTTAACAAACTCACCCGTCTGCAAATCCCAATACGTCACCATATTACCTCGCGGACAACTGATTGCCGCAGTGCCTGCTTCGTCGTTGATACAAATGCTGGCAGTGTATTGCTTCATTTGTCGCCACAGCGCATCCGGTGCCTTAAGGTATTTAACAGGTTCTTTCCCCTGATGAGAAAACGCCAACGGCACAAGTTCGGTTTTGGTACCCTGATACTGCAAACCGCCGATCACCTTACCCGCTTTACTGACCGCCAGATGACGAATACTCAGTTTTGGATTATCCAATTGGTATTGCACGAGTATCTTGCCAGAGCGAATATCAATGTAACTTAGGTTTGGCGCCATGGTGTCAAGGTTCAGCTTTTTGCGTGGTGTGTCAGGGTGGGTGAGAATGCCGCCGTTGGCCACCACCATGGTTTTACCATCGGGCATGGGTAGGGCTTCGTGCGGGCCGATGCCACCTGAGTCGAACTGGCTGGCGATGCGGTAATTGTGGCTGTAACGTAGAACTATTTTACCCTGACCAGTGGTTGTGTGGTTTTCGGTGGTGATTAGGTATTTTCCATCGTTCGAAAACAGGCCGTGACCAAAAAAGTGTTGGCCTTGGGTTGGTTTAAGGTGACGAATGATTTGACCGCTGGCAAAATTGATTTCGATTGCGAAGTAACCCGGACGACGAGCGATGATTAGCCCATGACCGGGTTTGTTGGGGTGTGCTATTACCCCATGCCCACGGTCGGGCAGGGCTATGCGGCTGATAAGCTGGCCAGTTTCGTCAAAAGCGGCGACATAATGCTGACCGCGAGCATCGTTGCAGGCGCTGATCAACCATTGCTTTTGTGCTCTTTGTGAAGAAGAGACCGCTTTGGATACCAACGGCAAGGCGGCAATCAGCCCAAGGGCCGCACCACCAAACACAAATTGTCGTTTGCCAATCACCCGGTTAATCTCCATCGTTCGAGTTAAAACCAATATAAATGTCAGTGGCTTGAACAAAATCAGCTGTCAATATGGTTCTAAAGTCTTGCATTGCGGTGATTAAATCTTTGATTTGTTCTCTGCCGGTTACGCTGGCCAACTGTTCGTCTAAAAATCCCTGCAGCGCATCTATTTTGGCAATGATATTGTCAATGCTATCGCTCATCGCAACATCAATGGCCGCTTGCCCTAAGTGATTTTCTAGTATTTTGTTAAATCCATGGCCATCACCAGCGCTGTAGATGAGTTTGAACATCTGCAAATTGATTTTTATTGAAGCAAGCGAGGTGCGGCTGTAATAGAACTCAGTTTCTGCCGGTAGGCCCGGTGCATTGTTGCCCAACGGTATCAGCATTTTTTCGTCTTTTACCCGCTCTAACTGTTCAAGCCAGTTGCCGACCAGTTCTTCGACCGAGTCTTTACGACCCGAAAAATCTCCTGTGCCGCTGAGCAACTGGTTGATGTAGTTGTCACCAATGGGTTGCCAGGCATTGTTAACTTCTTCAGTAATATCAGCAATGTTGATTGCGATGGCTTGTAATACTTCACAACGCTTTTGGCGGTTGCTTGCCGCTATCAAGCTTTCGTTGGCAAACAGCAAACGTTCTGCCGCCGGAATACCCTGACCACCGGCGTTGTGCGTGGCAACATACATAACATCCACGGTTTGCTGGGTTGCTAACAACGAATCGATGCCTTTGCCGACCGCATTTTGATCATCAGGAAAAAATTGCAGACGCAGCAGCCGGTTTTCTTTAACCACAGATCCAAGCTTAATCCACTGCATGGTTTGCCATTGCAAGTTGACCTCAAGCCAACTTAGGCGCAGTAGGTTTAAATCAACCTCTGAAGGTGCATTCAAGCTGCAAAAGTTTGCGCTTTTACTGGCAAAGTCGCTGGCATTGTCAGCAAGTAATTGATAACCCGGCAAAATATGGTTGCTAGATAGGTCAGTCAAATAAAGACCAAATTGTTCATCCATGGTTGAAGTGGGTTGTGGTGTCGGGGTTGGTGTAGTCGGGGTTGTTGACCCTCCGCCGCCACCACCGCCACCGCAGGCAGTTAAAGTCAAAGAGAATGCTAATAGTAAGGATGCTGGTTTCTTCATTTTTTATATCGCTTTTAAGAAGCCGATCAGCTGCTTGCGCTCTAATCGGCTTAAGTTGATAAATTGGTTTTTGGCGTTTTGCGCTTCGCCGCCGTGCCACAAAATGGCTTCGCTGAGATTGCGTGCCCGGCCATCGTGCAAAAAGCGTTGTTCGCCCAGTATTCGCTGTTGTAGGCCAATGCCCCACAGCGGCGGGGTACGCCATTCGTTGCCGTTGGCCGAAAATTCATAAACGCCATCGGCCAGTCCTTCGCCCATATCGTGCAGCGCCAAATCGGTGTAGGGCCAAATGGTGTTGTTTGCCAGTTCGGCCACCGGGTAGGCTGGGTCAGTTTGATAGCTTGGTGTATGACAGATTTGGCAATTGCTTTGATAAAACAGCTCGCGGCCTTTGCTAACCGTCTCGTTTGACAGATTTCTGGCGGGTGGCACGCCCAAAAAGGCATTGAAGTCGACCACTAGTTTCAACAGTTTATCGGGG
>JABSOG010001100.1 GCA_013216025.1 Algicola sp.
TCAATGAAAAATATCAGGGTCGTGCCAAAGAGTTTTTGGTGGCGGCGATGGAACAGGGTTTGATGTGTTTGATTGCGGGTGCCAACGTGGTGCGTTTCGCGCCTTCTTTGGTGATCCCAGAAGCTGACATCGCTGAAGGTCTGGCCCGCTTTGAAAAAGCGGTTGCTCAGGTGGTTAACGGCTAGCAATAGCGGTTTATTTCATTATAAGGGCATTTTGCCCTTTACCTATTAACTTAAAGCCGAGACTTGTTTCCGGCTTTATTTCATTTGGAGTAAGCAATTATGCTTGTCGTCCGCCCAATCCGAAAGGATGATTATTCGCAGCTGTTTCAAATAGCCGAAGAGTCTGGCCACGGGTTTACCTCGTTGCCGGTCAACGAAGAGTTATTGCGTAATAAGATTGCCCGTTCTGAGGCTTCTGTTAGCAAGGAAGTTGAGAAACCCGGTGATGAAGGTTACCTGTTTGTTTTGGAAGATACGCAAACCGGCAAAGTGGTCGGCACCAGTGGCATCGAAGCGGCTGTCGGCATGACCGATGCCTTTTACCATTATCACATGGGTAAGGTGGTCCACAGCTCCCAGACTTTAAATGTCTACAACACGGTAGATATACTGACTTTATGTAACGACTATACCGGCATGACCGAAATCTGTTCACTGTTTTTGCGAGAGTCACATCGCAAGGGCAATAACGGTCGTTTGTTGTCAAAATCCCGTTTTCTGTTTTTGGCAGAACACAAGCAGCGTTTTGCTGAAACCGTTTTGGCAGAAATGCGCGGTGTGTCTGACGAAGATGGTAAATCACCGTTTTGGCTATGGCTCGAAGAACACTTCTTTTCAATGGACTTTCTGACCGCCGATTACCTGACGGGTATTGGCCAAAAAGTGTTTATTGCTGAACTGATGCCAAAAATTCCTATTTATGTCAATCTACTGAGCAAAGAAGCGCAGGCGGTGATTGGCAAGGTGCATGACAAAACCCGTCCCGCTATGCAATTGCTTAAATCTGAAGGGTTTGTCAACCGAGGTTATATCGATATCTTTGATGGTGGTCCAACGGTTGAAGCCTATGTTGATAATATCAAGTCGGTTCGTATCAGCCGTCGTTTGAAAGTTAGAATTGGCGAGTCTACCGGTGAAACGCAAGAGTATTTGATCTGTAATTCGAAGGTGGTTGACTACCGGGCAACTTCATTAGGGCTTCATGTTACTTGTGACAGTGAAGAGGTGGTTATTAGCGCAGAGGTAGCAGACAAACTGCTGGTCTGTGAAGGTGATATGGTCCGCGTGGCCAAAATGGTTACGAGAGCAGGTTAAGCGTTAAGCTCACATCCTTCCTTTTAGGAGAAGAAATGACAAATCAAGTACAATTTATCAATGGTCAATGGCTTGCGGGCGAAGGCCGCGGTTTTGCTTCAACCAACCCGGCCAACAATGACGCATTGTGGCAAGGCAACTCGGCAAGCGCCGACCAAGTAAGTGTTGCAATAGCCAGTGCCCGTGAAGCCTTTTACGATTGGTCTGACATGACTTTTGCCGCACGTTTGGCGATTGTTGAGACGTTTTCCGCACTGCTTGGCGAAAACCGCGAAGATATCGCCACCGCAATTTCTCAAGAAACCGGTCGTTTATTGTGGGAAACCCGCACTGAAATCGGCGCGATGATGGGCAAAGTGGGTATTTCGGTTAAGGCATTCGAAGAGCGTACCGGCACTGTTGAAAACCCTATGCCTGGCGCAAAAGCCTATATCCGTCACAAGCCCCATGGTGTTGTTGCTGTGTTTGGCCCGTACAATTTCCCGGCGCATTTGCCTAATAGCCACATTGTGCCTGCTTTGCTTGCCGGTAACACTGTGGTATTCAAACCCAGTGAGTTAACGCCGCTGGTTGCGCAAAAAGTATTGAAAATCTGGCAGCAGGCCGGTTTGCCCAAGGGCGTGATTAATATGGTTCAGGGTGAAGTTGATACAGGCAAAGCACTTGCTGGTCACCCGGGCATTGACGGTTTGTTTTTTACTGGCAGTTCTGCCACAGGACATTTCTTGCACAAGCAGTTTGCGGGTCAACCGGGCAAAATTCTGGCACTCGAAATGGGCGGCAACAATCCGCTTATCGTTAAAGGTGTTGAAGACGTTGAAGCGGCTGTTCACGATATCGTGCAATCGGCCTTCGTCACAACAGGGCAACGTTGTACTTGTTCTCGTAGACTGTTTTTGCAAAACGATGCCAAAGGCGATGCTATATTGGCCCGTTTGGTTGAAGTGACCAAAAACATCAAGCAAGGTTTTTATGATGATGAAGACCAGCCATTTTTGGGTTCTTTAATCTCTGAAAAAGCCGCGCTTGGTATGGTTAAAGCCCAAGCTGAGTTGCTTGAACTGGGTGGTCGTTCATTGGTTGAGATGAAACACACGAAAAACACCGGTTTTGTTTCTCCAGCGATTGTTGAAGTCACCGGCGTTGCTGGCATTGTCGACGAAGAACATTTTGGTCCGTTGTTGAAAGTCTATCGTTATGATGATTTTGACGCCGCCATCAAGCAAGCCAACGACACCAGTTTTGGTTTGTCGGCGGGTTTGTTAAGTGACAGTGAAGCACATTGGAATCACTTCATCCGCCGC
>JABSOG010001101.1 GCA_013216025.1 Algicola sp.
CCCAATGCCCCGCCACCCCGGTAAAACCAAGAGTCGACAACGAGATCATTAATGCCGAAAACTACCTTAAATTGGGAGCCAAAGGCATTCACCTAACCTTGTCGATGAGCTTTGCTGATCTGGGCAGCCCAGAGCAAATCACCGCCCAGATAAAACAGCTCGACCAAAGCTATCCCAACCTTTTTAAATGGATGGGCGAAGTTAACTTGGTTAAACAGGCACTGTTTAAAAACCATCACAAAGCCACACCAATTGAAAAAATAGCCCAGTGGCACGACTTTATGACCATTTTACGCCAGCGCAATATCCCCATCTCAATTCATTCAGACTTGGGCAACGATGAGTCCCCCACCCAATATTTATTCTTGATGGAAGAAGTGCTCAAACGGTACCCCGACAACAAAATCGTTTGGGTGCACATGGGCCTATCCAGAGAATTGATCGCCATGGACCCGGTGAAACACATCAATATAATGAAGTCAAAATTAGACGCTCACCCTAATTTGATGTTAGATATTTCTTGGGTAATACTGGATGATTTCTATTTCAGCAAACCCGAAAACCGCCAACTCTATGTCGACTTATTCAACCAATATTCAACGCGCATTCTACCGGGCAGTGATTTTGTTGCCTCAGCCAACCAAACCTATAAGAGCTTTAAAGCCCATGTAAAAGACAACAGCAATATCAATCGATATTTAGATGATAATGCCTTTCGTAATATTGTTTTAGGGCAAAACTACATCCGCTTATTGGGCTTAAATTATCAGGCGCCAATCATTTGCACTAATGAGTAGATAACGGCTCAAAGGTGTCATTCCGACGATCACCTTGCCCGTTTGCGTACAATAAGCCCCAACCATGGTCATATTTACGCAGTTGCTCTATAATGCCGCACAATTAAACAACTACCCTATACAGGAGAACTCCGTGCTAAAGCGTTTACTACCGCTAGTCATCATCACTTCATTAACTTCAGGTGTCGCCATTGGCCAGATGCCCGACAAGAAAATGGACCCCATGTCGGCCAAAATCAAAGTGGCAATGAAATCTGACAAGCGAACTGAAAAAGAAACACAACGTGATCGCAACCGGATGCCGGTGCACACGCTGAAATTTCTCGGTGTCAAAGAAGACATGCGCGTACTGGAACTGATCCCCGGTGGTGGCTGGTATACCCGCTTGTTGGGTGCCGCCTTACAAGAAAAAGGCCAGCTTTATGTTGGTGTTCACACCGATCGTTTAAAAGATATACTGGCCAACGACCCCGCTTTGTCGAATGTAAAAGTCGTCGCCAAAGACGCCAAACTAAAATACAACGAAACCGAAGAAGGTTACGATTTCAGCAACCCAGCCTATGGCGTCGATAATCTAGACGCCGTTTTAACTTTTCGAAACTATCACAACCTAACCTTCAAAGGTCGAATGGCCATGAACAAAGCCGCTTTTGACGCCCTCAAATCGGGTGGTATTTATGGCGTAGTCGACCATACCCGCCGTCATATGCAAAGCAACAATGACGAAAACGGTCGTCGCATAGATCCTGTTTTGGCCATTAAAGAAATTCAGGACAGCGGTTTTGAGTTCATCGATTACAGCGACATGCACTACCGCGCAGATGATGAATTGCGTTATGAAGTTGGTCGTAAAAGCGTGACTGGTAATACTGACCGCTTTACGTTTTTGTTCAAGAAACCTAATCAATAACGAAAAAAACCATCCTTAATTAAAAATATTGGCGCAAAGGGACGCGCCAATAGATAAACACTCTTTTTGAGGAAAGGTAGATGAACAATCGGCGAATAGTGATCTGCCTCGATGGCACCTGGAACAACACCTATACCGAGGAAGAACGCGATGATGGCAGCAAAGTTCTCAAACCTTCCAACGTCTTAAAGTTGGCCCGTGCCGTATTGCCGTATGATGTTGAAAACGACTGCCACCAGCTGGTTTATTACCACACTGGTGTTGGAGGAATGAGCGAATATCCTGGGTTATCCAACAAGCTACTGCAATTCGTTGACAAAAACCTCGGCGGTGGTTGGGGCGCCGGATTTGAATCGAATATCGAAGATGCCATCACGTTTTTGGTTCACAATTATCATACAGTACCCAATAGAACACCAAACATAAAGAACGCCGACCAAATTTATATTTACGGCTTCAGCCGGGGTGCCGCTAACGCAAGAGCGCTCACTCAGTTTATCGACTGGATGGGCGGTATTCCCGTGCGGCAGGATGCTTATTACATTCCGATATTTTTGAAAGCTTATGTCCAATCACAAGGCAAACAAACGGTCGACTCCGTCAAAAAGGCCATTCGTGATAACGCAGGCGGTAAACCCATCACACTGCAATCTATGCAAAAAATTGAGATAACTATGCTCGGGGTCTGGGACACGGTAATGGCCTTGGGTTCGAAGTTAGTCAACAGGGCCCGGCGAACTTTTCACAGCAATCCTCAACCACCAGCATGTGTCAAACACGTTTATCATGCGCTGGCCGTAGATGAAAATCGTACGGATTTTCTACCGGAGATATGGCAACAAGCCGCCCCGGATCGTACCCTCAGCCAAATGTGGTTCCCCGGTGTTCATTCCAATATTGGAATGAACACCG
>JABSOG010001102.1 GCA_013216025.1 Algicola sp.
GGACTACAAAAAGCATTTTAGTTTTGCTGACAACAAAGTATTCACCTTTGGTGCAACAGCGCTTCATGGCCCCGAAGACACCTATTATGTTCAGGGCAGTCAACTGAGCGCCAACCTCAGCGCCCGATTCACCAGCATCAATGCCATCAACCGACTTGATGGCACCTATTCGGGCTGGTTTGCAGAACTAAATCTGGGCGGGGCCAAAGAAACCAACACGGCACCGGGCAACTATACTTACGGCTTCAAAGTCGGCTACACCTATCAAAGCGACAGCATGATTTACCGCTTTACCCTAGGTTATAACCATCAGGAGCGCGTAAGCCAATGAGAGCCGTCATAAAACAGATTGGCCTATGGCCATTACTGCTTGGCGCTTTTGTTATGTTACAGGCCCAGGCAATAGAATTGTCTTCCAAAAACCTAAACGGTCAGTTGTCAGTCACGCTCAGCGAGATTGATTATCCGGCTCAGTTTATTGATAAAGAATTGGACAGTGGTTTACCCAATACCATTAACCTGTTAATTTCGTTAAACGAAAACAAACAACCGCTGCACACCCTGACGGTCAACATTCAAGTGCTTTATGATTTGTGGGATGAGGTTTATATTGTTAAACAGCTCAGCAGTGATGGGGTGTTCAACAAAAAAATCTTTAAAACCAAAAAAGCACTGGTGACTTGGCTTGGTAAAATAGAGCAGCGGATAATCGCCGTTGACAAGCTCAAACCAAACGCCGCGCATCAGATAAACGCCCAGGTTATAGTTAACCCAGTGAAAACCGAGCGCATTAAAAAGATTCAAGCCTGGATAGCCTCTAGCAACGGGTTTACCCACCGAGAAAATAGGCAAAGAAGCAATAGCAGCTATGTCGGTAGTCGTTCAAATCGCGCAAGCGGAGTATCATCAAGCGGTGTGGCAGCCAGTGGGCCTCGGTTTCAAAAACTGTTCGACCAAATCTTGGAGCAATACATGAACACCGAACAAATACCGGCGTTATGGCGCAGCAAACAGGGTGTGATTGATGTCGACCTCAAGAAAAACTAGCCGCATTAATGCCTACTTGATAGGTGCCATTTTGACGCTGTCGGTGCTGCCACTGATAGCGTCATACTTATTGCTCGACGAAGTGCTCGAAAGCGCCATTGGTCTGGCGGTCAAACCCGATACCAAAGTGCTGCTAAGTGCTTATCGGGATGATTTAAAGACTCTAAAAACGCTCGATCCAGACAACCAAGAAGCGTACAAATCGCGCTTTTTGGCTGCGGGCGAAGAGTTGGTGGTTTATGACCAGCCCGAGTTATTACGTCAGGTACTTAGAGACACTTACCTGACGTACTACCTTTCGTTGTTTGTGGTGATCTTGGCCTTTTCACTGATGGGTGCCGTTTGGTTGAGTCGCAAGGTCGCCCGCTCGTACCAAGCCCTTGCCAACAGTGACATCAAAAAAGCCGAGAAAATTCAAGAACTCAGCTATTTTGATCAATGGCAAGCTATCGCAGGCAAACTGGCCCACGAGATCAATAACCCACTCACCCCCATCGAAATGATGGTCTCTAACCTGCCCCGCACTTATGCCAACGCCAACCCAGAGGCATTCGCAGCGTGTTTGGCCGACACCAAAGCGGTAGTCAGCGAAGAGGTGCACAAACTCAAAGAAATGGTCAGCCATTTTTCACAGTTTTCAAAACTGCCCGAGCCGGTACTCAAACCCCACAACATCTTTGAACATTGTCAGACCTTTATTCGTCAGCATCAACAAGGCTGGCCCAGTGCCAACATCAGCTTGAATGATGGTGCTCAAAATATCGAGGTAGCCATTGACCACTTATTATTTAATCAATGCCTGCTCAATATCATTAACAATGCCGTGCAGGCGAACAAAGATAAAGCGGGTTTGGTGGTTACCCTAAGTATCAGTAAAGCAGCAGGTGACAACATCGCCATAACCGTGTTTAATGACGGCAAACCGATAGATGCAGATGCGCATTCATCGTTGTTTAAAATGTATTATTCGAGCAAAAGCAGCAAAGAAAACATGGGGTTGGGGCTTGCGATAGTGCGCAAAATTATCCTCGACCATGGTGGTGACATTTGTTGCTTGCCATTGACGCAAGGCGCGGCGTTTAAGATGACGTTGCCTTTAATAACCTCAAAAAACAAGAAAACCGATGAGCAATAACCAACACATAATCGTCATTGATGACGAAACCAACATCCGCCGCAGCATTAAAGCCTGCCTGATGCCCGAAGGTTATGAACTCAGCGATTTTGCCGAGCCCGGCCCCGCGCTCAAGTCAATGCGCCAACAGGCGTATGACTGCGCCATCATCGACATACGTTTGGGTGAACAAAGCGGCATCAAATTGTTTGAACAAATGCGCGAAGAAAAAATCGATATACCGGTGATCTTTATCTCAGGCAACGCCTCACTCGACGAAGCGGTGCAGTCATTAAAGCTCGGCGCTTATGACTTTCTCGAAAAACCATTTTCGGCAGACAAACTGCTCATAACCGTCAAAAACTGCATTGAACACCGTCTGTTACGCTCAAGAGTCGAAGCCCTTGAAGATTCGCAGCACCAAGGCCCGCTGATTGGCGACCACACCTTGATGCA
>JABSOG010001103.1 GCA_013216025.1 Algicola sp.
CCTCAATACAACGTGCGGTTTCGAGGGCCATTATAAATAGCAGACGGTCTTTTATGTCGGCAAAATCTATTGACTGTTCGGCTTTGTAAAAGTGACTTTCTAGCGCGGGCCATAGTTGTTTGCTTCGACCGGAATAATCATAAAATCCGGCACCGACGCCGTTGCCCAACCGTTTTTCATTGAGCATGGTTTGAATGATGTTATCGGCAGGATGTTGCGCTTCAATAAAGGCATCTTCGCGGTTTTGTTTTTGAATTTTATCGAGCAAACTCAAGCTGACTTCGTCGGTCACGGCCAAAGGTCCAACCGGAAAACCGCAAGTATACGCGGCATTTTCTATCGATGCGGCTTTTGCCTCACCGAGTAGTGCAATGCCTTCTTTTACATAGGTTTTGAATACGCGCGAGGTGTAAAAACCCCGGCTGTCGTTAACCACAATCGGCGTTTTGCCCAACTGACGGGCGAAATCCCAAGCTTTTGCCAACGTTTGATCGTTGGTTTGTTCGCCGCAAATAACCTCAACCAACGGCATTTTGTCGACTGGCGAGAAAAAGTGAATGCCGATAAAGTTTTGTGGATTTTGCGAGGCCTCGGCTAATCCGGTGATCGGCAATGTTGAGGTGTTCGACGCAAACACCACATCTTTGGGCAAAAACGGCGCGACTTCTTGGGTGACTTTGGCTTTTAAAGTTCGGTCTTCAAAAACTGCTTCTACCACCAATTCGCAACCGGTCAAGTCTTTGGCCTGTGCAGTGGTTTGAATCAAATCTAAAATTTCATTCGCCCTAATTTGATTTTTAAATCCCTTATCAACCTGTTTTTGCAGCAATTTTCGGCTGTAGTCTTTGCCTTTTTCAGCCGCTTCGTTTGATACATCTTTAAGCACCACCGCAATGCCTTTGTTGGCACAAGCGTAGGCAATACCTGCGCCCATCATGCCAGCGCCAAACACGCCGATTTTGCTGAATTGGGTTGTCTCTATATTGCTGGGACGATTCTTGCCAGCCTTAATCGCGTTTTGGGCGAACCACAAGGTATTGATCAAATTGGTGCTGATTTGACCTCGGGCAAGTTCAGTAAAGTAGCGACTTTCGATGCGCTGGGCCGATTCAAAATCGACCTGTGCACCTTCGACCATGCAACTTAAAATTGCCTCGGGGGCTGGTAAGGTGCCTCGGGTTGCGTTGTGGATCATAATCGGTGCTACGGCTAAAGCTTGTGCCAGTGCAGGGCTATTTACAACACTATTTGGCGACCCACCCGGCATCTTATAGCCTTTTATATCATAAGGTTGTGCAACTTCTAGGTGATTTTCTATCCAGCATCTTGCAGCGTCTATCAGCTGTTGTTCGCTCTGTACAACTTGATGAATCAAGCCCGACTCAATGCCCTGCGCGGGCCTAAAAGTCTTGCCCTGAGTCAAATAAGGCATCGCAGCTTGTAACCCCAACAAACGCACCATGCGGGTGATGCCACCAGCACCGGGCAACAAGCCCAAAGTGGCCTCGGGCAGGCCCAATAGAATGCGCGAATCGGCAACCACGATACGGTGATGACATGCCAGTGCCAGCTCAAATCCGCCGCCAAGTGCCGAGCCATTAATGCAGGCCACCAGCGGTTTGCCACAGGTTTCCATGGCCCGCATAGCGACTTTCATTTTCATCGACATGTCGTAAATTTGCGATGCGGTTTCATCGGTAGTTTGTGATAAAAACGCTAGGTCGCCACCAGCAAAAAAGGTCTTTTTGGTTGAGCGTAAAATCACCCCTGCAAAATCATCGGCTAGCAGTTTTTCAGCCACTTTGGCCAAATCATCAGCAAAGCCCAAATCCATCAAATTAACTGGCGAATCGGGTTTATCAAAAATGATGTGAACAATATTGTGGCTGTCTTTTTCATATCGAATTGAAGTCATCTGTTTACACCCTTTCAATGATAGTCGCGATACCCATACCGCCGCCCACGCACAAAGTCGCCAGCCCCCGCTGCAAATCACGGGCTTCGAGTTCGTCGAGCAAGGTGCCAATAATCATCGCACCGGTTGCGCCCAAAGGGTGACCCATGGCAATCGACCCGCCGTTCACATTCACCTTATCAAATGGCACGTTTAACTCGTCGATAAAACGCAGCACCACCGACGCAAAAGCTTCGTTAACTTCGAACAAGTCGATATCGTTAATGGTCAGCCCGGCTATTTTAAGTGCTTTTTGAGCCGCAGGCGCAGGACCGGTGAGCATAATGGTTGGGTCGGTGCCTACCAAGGCGGTGGCCACAATTTTGGCTCGGGGTGTTAAGTTGAATTGCTTTGCCATCTGCTCAGAGCCAATCAAAACCGCCGCCGCACCATCAACAATGCCCGACGAATTACCCGGAGTATGCAAGTGTTCAATATGTTCTACATGATGGTATTTTTGTCTGGCAACATGGTCGAAACCCAGCGCTCCGGCCTTAGCAAAAGAAGGTTTGAGTGCGCCCAAAGTGTCGAGCGAACAATCAGGTCGAATCAACTCATCGCACTCAAGAATGGTCATGCCGTTTTGGTCGACCACTGGCACTATTGATTTGGCAAAAGCGTTTTTTTGCCACGCTGCAGCCGCCTTTTGGTGAGACTGCAT
>JABSOG010001104.1 GCA_013216025.1 Algicola sp.
ACAGTGAAAGGGCCGGAGGCGCTGTCGACTGTTGCCACCATTGTATCGCTGGCAGTGTTGCCCTTGTTGTCACGGGCTATCAATTTAAAGGTCATTGTTCTGCTGGTTGTGGCGTAGCTTTCACCTATGGTGCTGGTGCCTGTCAAAATATCAGTAAGTTTGGGCAAATACCTTGTTGGCACCGACGTAGGCAAAAAAGCGCGGAATATCGGTCTTGAGCCGTCATCGACCATGGTCTCAGCGTTGGTTGAGACAGTGCCCAAATCAAATTGCTCCCATGAATAGCTCATCGTGTCTGATTCAGGGTCGGTAGCGCTACCGGTGAGCATCACCGGCGTTGAGGCCGGAATGGTGAAGTCATTGCCAGCTGAAACCGTTGGGGTTTCGTTATTAAGGGCGCTGGTCGTTGAACAGTTACCGTCCTGCTGCATAAACTTGCCGATTTGTTCGACTGAATGGGAATGAAAAAAGGCGTCTGAATTGAGTTGTAGGTTTTCGCTGCCACAAATGCCCGCGTACGCCATGATGGTTGAACCGCTGCCCGGTTCGTACGCATCATTTGATGATCGGGTACCACAGTTACCGTCATTACCGTTAAAAGTGTGTTCACCGCCAAATTGGTGGCCTATTTCGTGAGACACATAATCAATTGAAAAAGCATCATTAACAGGTGTGTCTGTGCCTGTGACGCCTTGGGCTTTACCACTGGTACAAACAGAGCCCAAAGCCGCTACACCACCGCCACCGGTATTAACAACATGGCCAATATCATAATTAGTATTACCGATATTATCATCCAAAACATCGCCATTAGTATTTATGTCATTGGAGTCGTTACCGTAAGGGTCGGTGCTTGCGTCGGTATATACAACGATATCGTTATTGCCTACGAGTGTCAGTTGAACAGACAAGTCAGTATTATAAACTTCATTAACTCGGTTCATTGTGGTGACAATAGCGGCCTGACCAAGCTCTTTAGTACCGCCATGAAAAGCGGTGTATTCACCAGAAGCGGCCATGGCTAGTCTGTAGGTTTTCAGTGTTTCACCAGCACGGCGTTGAGGTTTTGCAGGGAATGATTCGGGATCAAAGCCATCGGAATGCCGCAATACCTCGTCGGTCACCATTTTACTCATGGGCCTGGCATGTTGTTTGTAGTAGCTCAGGTAGGTGGCCGTATTGCCACGTTGCATCGGATCAATAAAGGCACGTTGATTGTTATAAGTGAACATGCCGTGAAATCCGTGCGGCGTGATGTCAAATCGCCCTCTATTGCCGGGGCTGTCTATTTGATGGCCTTTAAAGGTTCTGATGGATGGGTATTTCAATTCCAGTTCGATTTCATAAACCGGCGCATAGTCCAGTTGAAAAGTGGCCATACTGCCATCGGGCATTGGCAATTCTATTTTGTAGCTGTCATTTGTACGGTCCAGTAGAATCTGCTTTAATGCCCAAAACTCGGCATTTAACAGTCGGTAGTGACTAACGCTGACATTGACTTTGTCTACTTCCGAAAGTTTTACTTTTTGGATGATATCAGACCAGATTTCATTGGCTGACCAGGCAGCAGATGACAAGATGCAGAGTAAGCAAACAGCAATGCTTTTTAATAGATTGACACTTTTCATATTTCCCTCGATATCGATAGTGCGATTGGGTTTATAATTGTACGAAAGTACATAAATGTGTATTAATGATAGTGCTTTTCAGTGTAGGTTAAATAATCGTCATTCGCCATTTGGATCATATTTACGTTCGGCCTTTCGCTTCATGCTTTCGAAGCGGCCAATTGACTATGTCCCTCCCTAGGAGCCTGTCCGAGCAACGCTGGTTTTTCCTGAGATTACGCCGGTCAGGTTCCAGCTGGGGTTATATTCGTATTCGTCTGTGGCTATCTTCAAACAAACGAATCCAACATCCACGTTATGGCTTATTTAAGTAAGCTCCTCAACGCTGAAGGTGTATAGTGGGCTCACTATTTCTAACTAGATAGATCAACGATATGCCCGAGTACTACCTTCATACAATAAATGCCCGACAGGCGCTGGAGGCAATCGCCAAAGGACTGCCTTGCGTCCGGCTCTCTGTTGACCTAAATCTTTCAGAACAAGACTTTTCCATAAGTGATCAGGGCTTGGTGCTCGACGAAGACAATCGACTTTCCATTGACGAACTCAAAAGAATCGTCAAGAAGACACAGAGGATCTACCTCTGTAGCGATGGAGAAATGGTGCCGCTTGAAGACCGCAGCTCTGGTTACTACAAACTAGTGCCCACGGCCGGAGCACCTCTGCTGGAAATTAGCGGCGTCAAGATGCACATCTCCAAGGGAACAGACCCCTTTGTTAGTGCCTCCGAGATGGCTCAACAGGCAGTGCGCAAGGGTGACAAGGTACTGGACTGCTGCAGCGGCCTGGGTTATGCGGCCATCGCTGCCCACCGATTGGGGGCAGTCGAGGTACTCAGTATCGAGCTGAGCCGGGAGGTAATGGGGCTGCGTGCGCAGAACCCTTGGTCAAATGATTTGGGCAAAGAAGGGATTGTGCAACGTCAGGGTAGTAGCTTTGAGCTGATAGGCACAATGCCAGCGACTTCCTTCGATTCGGTGAT
>JABSOG010001105.1 GCA_013216025.1 Algicola sp.
TCACGCAGCGGGTCCAACGGGTGATCAGAACCTTTTTGCTCTAAACAACCAAAACCCGGGCCATCACAACGGAAAGTTGAATCAAACTCGGTCACTTCAATGTTAAACGGACCTTCGAGTTTGCTGTTGTCAGAATTGGCGAAATCAGGCGTCAGGGTCCAAATTTCTAAATAATCTTTCTCGGCATTGTTTGAACATGCGTTGTGTAATTCGTCATCGCGGTGACGAATGAACATGCCCGGCGTGCCAGCTGGCGCAGCTTTGTCGCCGTCAACATCGATTGGTGTAATAGCGTTAAAACCAAAACCAGCCAGAGTAGGCACCTCTTGACGGATCATTGCAGCAGGCTCACCGGCTAGCATTTTTTCGCGTTCAAAAGCGTAAACTGCCGATTGGTTTTCGTTGGCCGAGGCATAATAAACGCCGCCCATTTGGCTGTACTTGGGATAATCAGGAAAGCTTGGCGCCTGGAATTCGTAGCTGTACCAACCGCCTGCAATCGGATCTTCAGTTTTTGATACCAATACGCAGAGTTTATTGACACCTTGAGTAGAAAACTCGGTTAACAACCAGCGTTTGGCCTGCTCATCAAACAATACAATTGGGTCACCCATGGTGTTGGCGCAATCGCCAGTGGCCAAGCTGGCCATAGAGATAGGTCCTGCAACAACAGCACCATCGGTTTTATCGTAAATGTTAAAGACCGAACCACCACCGCTGTTGATTGACTGAATGTAATATTTTAGGCCGACATCGCCGGTAGTGTCTGGTGGGTTAACCCCATTAAAGCCCAAGCCATCAACGTTAACGTCGACCACTGCACTGCGATTGGTTGACTTACTGGTTTTCACTTTAGATTGTTTTTCAAGCAGTGGGTCCATGCCACCAGCCACTTTGTTTACGGCCGGTTTTATGGTTTGAATATCACGAATATGGCGTGGATTGGCTACTTTAACCGCATCGCCCGGCAGCCATTTTTGTGGTGGCTTGATTTTGCGTAAGTCGCCTTCAAAAACACTCGGGTTGGCAATGGCCACGCCTTTGTCACCTTTGCTGATGGTCTTTTTAACGGTGTCGTCAATGACCGTAGCATGAGTAGTGGTAGTGGCATTGGCCGTAGCCATTGTCGCCAGCGTTAACGTAGTGCCGGTTAAAATGGCTGAAATACTTTGGCGTAAACCAAAGATTTTCCGGGGTGAAAACGGCCCGCTTGGGGTTTGATCTTGCATGGTGATTCCTCTGTATAGTTATCGTTTAATCGTTTTATTAAGATTTTTTGGGTGTTGGTTTTTTGTTATTTTGCTCGGCGAAAGGATTGTTCTCAGTCACTGGTTTCTTGCAGTTTTGCCGCCTTGGTAGGCACACGCCCGCCCAGCTTGGCTTTATAAGCCGCTTTTTTGGCGATAGTGACCGTTAACAGTCCTTGCATTGAAAACAACTGCAAGTCAGTGGCGGTTTGACCAAACTTTGCCAATTGGGCTTTAAAAGCATGACCCGGCAATTCGGTGACTTTAATGGCTTGATACGCTTGCAAATTATGCTTGATGGGTTGATTTGACTGGGCCTGTACAGTGACTCGGGCGGTTTGAACCAGGCTGACCTTAACATCGCCTTTATTGCTGTTCACTCGCATCGATTTTTTGAACCTGTCACCTCCAAAATCGCCAAACAAATCAACAGTAATGTCGCCGCTGTCGCTCTGGGCCTGCACCAAACCTGTGGTGCCAATCTTGATTTTGCCGCTGGTTGTTGTAGCGGTGATGTTAGAGGTATGTTTTTTCACTTTGATGTCGCCAAAGTCGGTGATCATTTCGACGTTCACCCAACTTGGCACCCATACGCCAAGGTCAAAACGCCCGCTCAACTGCCCTTGGGCATTCTTGTTGCCCTTCGGATAGCTGACCACAACCTCGGTGACACCGTTGTTATCACGGATATCGATGTTGTGTTGTGCGGGCGACTTGCCTATCTTTTGAATAACACCCGAGATTTCGATGTTATCGTAACTGGTATTGCGACTGCTGATGGCCCCATAAGGGTTGATGACTCGCACCAATTTGGCCTTGGGTGCTTCGCCATACCATTTGTAGTGTTCGAGTTTTACGGTGCGCTGCTCTTGTGAAGGCTTTGAGGTTTCGTTGGTATTAGCCCAAATGAAAGGGCTGGTTAAAACCAATAAAAAAGTAAATAGTCTCAACATATTGTTCATCCTGTATAACTGACTGCTAATGATTTAACTAGTTTAAGGACTGCAATTGTATTAAGTAGTGCGGTTGTGTATCCCTCATTGTGGGGTTATGTATCCCCACGTATCTTTTCGTTACGACTGTCAACATTACGATACAATAGCGACTACATTTATTTGAAAATAAAGGAAAAAATATGGTGCAACCCCATTTTTCAGGATTTTCTTGTCAAAACCTTTCAAAGGCCTATGGTGACTTTTTGGCATTAGATGACCTTAACCTGTCGGTCGACAGTGGCAGGATATTGGGTTTTGTTGGTGTCAACGGTGCAGGCAAAACCACAGCACTTAGATGCATGGCGGGTATTATTCCGCCAAGTAGCGGCAGGGTAACAATTGGTGACATCAACATGGATGTTGATG
>JABSOG010001106.1 GCA_013216025.1 Algicola sp.
AATATGGCGATTTGGCCCAGTGGCAAAAAACCACTTTAACGGGCGACTATTTAAAACCCAAACTTGATTACTGGGCCAGCCAACTGGCCGATTGCCCGCAGGTGCATCATCTGCCATTGACCCAATCTCGACAAGCTGCAAGGCACCAATCCAGTAAACGTAAATCTGGCCGCTATCAACAGGTGATCGACCTCGATTTGTGCAATGATCTCAATGATTTGTGCCACAAACAACAAACCACTTTGTTTATGTTATTACAGGCCGCTTTTGCAGTGCATATTGGCCGTTGCAGTTTCGAAACCGATGTGATGATGGGCGCGCCGGTGGCCGGACGCCATCAACAAGTGCTCGAACCCATGATTGGTCTGTTGCTTAATACCCAGGTATTTCGCACTCGCTTTGATGATAATCCGAGTTTTGAAACATTGCTCAACCGCACGCGTCAAGAGCATCTAGAAGCCGCTGGTTTTGGCGATGTGCCTTTCGAATTGTTGGTCGATAAAATCAACCCCGAACGCAGCCTTAACCATTCGCCGTTGTTTCAGATTCTCATCAACATGGACAATACCGAGCAATCTCAAGCCAGTTTGTGTAACCTCAGTAATCTCAACAAGCTCACGATGACCCCCCTTGGTGATAGCCGTAACCTCGATGCCAAATACGAGCTCACCCTGTATATCAAACAATCTGATGATTCGCTGGCGTTTGACTGGGTGTACGACAGCCATTTGTTTAACGCGTCGACCATCGCCATGATGGCGCGAGAATTTGTCTGGTTATTGCAGCAGTTTGTCAGACGTCCTGCACAGCCCGTGCTCAGTCACAGTTGGTCTGACAGCCGTGGTTGGCTCAAAAATGCCCATCGACATTCACTAAAAGCGGCAACTCAAGGCAGTATTGCCGAGTTGTTTGAGCGACAAGCCAAACGTGTGCCCAATCAAATTGCCGTTTCCTGCTCTTATGGAAAAAGCTCTGATGATAAAGGCCACGACGAGCAAATAAGCTATGAAACGTTGAATCAAAAGGCCAACCAACTGGCGCATTATCTAGACCAAGAATGGCGTATTTTGCTTAACGACCGGGTTGCCTTTGCCACCGAGCGGGGCATAAATCGGGTGGTGGCGATTTTGGCGGTATTAAAACTCGGCGCGGTTTACGTGCCATTGTCAGCCGAGTTACCAGCCAAACGTTTGGCGGGCATGTTAGAAGACGCCAAAGTGCACTGTATTTTGGCCGACACCGCCAGCCTGCAATGGTTACAACTTACCAGTACCCATAAAATCAGCGCACAAACCGTGATCACCCTTGATTGCAACGCGGTGGTGTCGGCCTGCGCAAAGCACAGCACCGATAACCTCATTGACCGAAAAATCAACGCCGATACGCTGGCCCATATCATCTATACCTCAGGCTCAACCGGGCGACCAAAAGGTGTGCTGGGTAGCCATGGCGCAACAGTTAATCGTATCAATTGGATGCTCAACGACCTGCCTTTTGAGCCGAACGAGCGACCATCGCACCTGTCGTCGATGGCCTTTATTCGGGGCGTTTGCGAATTGCTGGTGCCTTTATGCGGCGGTGTTACGCTCGAATTGTTGCAACGCAAAACCGTGAAAGAACCTGCGCTTTTGATTGGCACCATCAAAGACAAAAACATCAGCAGCATCATCACCGCGCCGTCTATGCTCAGCGCTTTGTGTCAGCACAGCGAGGCAACAGGCTCTAATGCACTTGGCAACTTGACCTACTGGTTTGTCAGTGGCGAAGCGTTGCCGGTGAGCCTTGCCCGCAAAGCGGCGAAACTGTTTCCTAAGGTGAATTTTTACAACCTTTATGGCTCTACCGAATCGTTGTCTGACGTGCTCTATACCCCTGTGCATTTGCTCGGCGAAAACAGTGAATACGTGCCTTTGGGTTTGCCAATTAGCCTCTGTGCAGCCACCATAGTCGATAAACAAAACAACCCGGTGCCCGATGGTGTGGCGGGTGAATTAGTTGTCACCGGCGAGAATGTTGCGCTGGGTTATGACGGATTATTTGACTTGACTCAACAGCAGTTTATCGACACGCCGCTGGGCAAAGGTTATCGCACCGGAGACTTGGGCTGCGTTCGCGCCGATGGTCAGGTGGCGTATTTAGGCAGGGCCGATCACCAAATTAAAATTCGCGGATACCGCATTGAATTAAGCGAAATAGAAGTACAACTGTCGCGCCTGAATCAGGTCGAAGATGTCATTGTGGTGGTGAACACCAACAAAACAGCCGAAGAAAAGTCACTGGTGGCGTACTTCACTAGTAGGTCAAAAGCACCTAGTACTTCAAAGGTGTTAGCTGCCGAACTTATCACCCAAGTCCGTTTTCAGCTCAGTTTGATTTTACCCAACTACATGGTGCCTGCTGCTTTGGTGGTGCTCGACCAACTGCCGCGCCTACCCAATGGCAAAGTCAACCGCAGTGCTTTGCCCAAAGTAACTATGATCGACAGCAATAGGGCGTTTGTAAAACCCACAACCGACAGCGAAAAGTTACTGGCCAAAATTTGGGGCGAACTGTTGCAACTTGATGCCGACCAACTCAGCAGTGACGCCAACTACTTCGAATCGGGTGG
>JABSOG010001107.1 GCA_013216025.1 Algicola sp.
TTGGTATGTCTGAAACCTGTTCGGGCATTAGTTGGTCATTGGATTTTTGCGCTGATGGCGGCGAAATCAACAATGTGGTGTCATTGGGCCCACCCATTCCCGGCGCGGCTTTTCGTATCGTTGATGAACGCGGCGAAGTACTGCCCCAAGGCAGTATTGGCCATTTTGAGATCAAAGGGGCTTCGTTATTTAGCGGTTACTACCAACGCGATGACTTAAACCGCGAAGTATTTGGTGATGATGGCTGGTTTAATACCGGTGACATGGGTTTTGTCGACAACGGTCAATTGTATTTAACCGGTCGTAACAAAGACGACATCATCATTAACGGCGTTAACTTTTTCAGTCACGAAATCGAGCAAGCACTCGAAGAATTGCCTGAAGTCGAAGTGTCTTTTGCCGCAGCCAGCGCAGTTAAAACGGGCAGTGATGACCGCGAAAAACTGGCATTGTTTATTAATCCTGCCCACGGGGTTGCTACGGCGGTTTTGCAGCGCAAGGTACAGGCCCATTTACTCGATAAACTCGGTTTGGTGGCTGACTTTGTGTTAGCGCTCGACAAGGCTGACTTTCCTAAAACGGGCATCGGAAAAATACAAAAAGCCCAACTGCGCGCTCGCTTTGAAAAAGGCGATTATATTGAGCGGTTAACCGCACAGGGTCACACTGTTAACTTTGAGAACATCATCGAACAACAGTATTTTAGTCCAAGCTGGATGCCAAGGGCATTGGTTCAAACTCAACAAAACAGCCCAGTGTCTAAACGGATTTTTGTTGTTCACTTTGGCGACAATATCTTGCTGGGCGAGCGCTTTGAACAGGTCGAATTGATTCATTGTGTGGCTGGCAATACGTTTGAAACCCGGGCAGACAACACCATTGCGCTCGATTTTGCACAAGAACAGCAGTGGCGACGGTTGTTTCAAAACTCAGTTAACCGTGAAGGTAAAAACTCGTCAACAACCGAGATTGCGATCAATGTCGATGGCATCAACAACGAGCAATTACAGGCATTTTTCACCACCCTAAAATCCAGCGTTAAGCTGATTAAAAATCAAATTCAGGCGCTGCGATTTATTGGCTATGCCGATAATATGCCGAGTCTTTTATTGTCGAATAAATGGCTCGAACAACAACAAATCTTTGTCGCCAAGGGTGTGGTGCAACTGGTGCAAATTGAATCACCATTGCAGTATTTTGATGTCAATTTGGGCGCTGAATTTGCAGCAAAAGTCGACGCGGGGTATGTCATTTATACCAATAACAGTCGATTGGTCTTGTCGTTACAGGCGCACAGCCATAAAGCGGCAACGCCCTTAT
The DNA here is from genome assembly GCA_013216025.1 of Algicola sp. Taxonomy (GTDB): domain Bacteria; phylum Pseudomonadota; class Gammaproteobacteria; order Enterobacterales; family Alteromonadaceae; genus JABSOG01. Next base: position 1,321 of record JABSOG010001107.1, read on the forward strand.
TCTGTAATAAAGAGTATAACGAAACACAAACAGTTGTTTTGTGCGGCTGTGAGACCGGCCTTATCAATGCCTTTGGCGCTTATTTAATTGAGCATTTTGACATCAAGCCTATTTATTGCGGTCCTGATGACACACTACCTCAAAGCACCAGTACCTTGTGCTTTAACATTCAGGGCAATACAGCGAAATCTGGCAGTTGTTGTCCGGCCACTGGCCAATTTAACAAAGTGGTTGAAGTCTACAGCGTTGACCATTTGGCACAAATGCTGCCAATATCAGTCGATGACCAACAGTCTCAACTGTTTCTTGATTCAGCGTTTAATGATGACAGCCGCAATACCGACATTGCCCAGTTATTATACTTTTTAGAACAAAACGGCTTAGAGCAAAATACACCACAACTGGCCTGCACCTCGTTAGCCAACGCCTGTCGTTTGGGCGTTACAGCTTATCAGCCACAATCAACCGCATCACTCAAATCTTATCTTACGGGTGAGCCAACTCAGCAGGTCGAAGCGTTGAGCATCGATACCGAAGTGGTTGAGCAATTACCATTGGATTATAAAGGGCAGGTTGACAGAAAAAGCCTTGGTCGGGGCCGACTGTCTAATCAGTCGACCGCGTTACGGGCAAGTGCGGTGGCCAAACAGGTTGAGAAAGTATGGAAAACCGTACTTAACCTTAACGTCAGTCAAGTGCCACACGATGAAACGTTCTTCGAATTGGGCGGTCATTCGTTACTGATAGCCAAAACCCAAGGCTTGTTAGAGCAGGCACTAGACAGAAAAATCTCAGTGTTAGAATTGTTTAAGTTTCCGACCATTGGTGAGTTTTCAAAGTACATTCAAGACGCCAGCGAACTGGTGAGCACCAGCCACGGTTATGGTCTATCTAGGGCCTTGGTTAGAAATAAATTGCGTGGCACTTACAATGACAGCAAAGCCACCGACATCGCTATCGTCGGCATGGCTTGTCGTTTTCCGGGCGCCAATACGGTTGAAGATTTCTGGCAAAATTTGAGTCAGGGCAAAGAATCCATCAGCTTTTTCACCGCCAAAGAAGCCAAAGCTGCGGGCGTTCATGCTGATTGGTATGATGATGACCAATACGTTTTTGCTGCGCCTGTGATTGACGATGTTGACCAATTTGACGCCGGGTTCTTTGCCATTACCCCCCGTGATGCCGATTTGAGGGACCCCCAACAACGGGTCGCGATTGAAGTGGCGTGGGAAACATTAGAACGGGCCGGTTACAATCCCAAAACCTATGACGGGTCTA
>JABSOG010001108.1 GCA_013216025.1 Algicola sp.
AAATCAGAGATCGGTGGGAAAGGAGTATTGTCAACCGGAGCGGGGCCGCTAGGATTATTTGGGCCACCACAGGCGGTGAGTATCATTGCCAGTGAACTGGCCAAAAGGGTTTTGCGGGTGAGCATTGAGTTCTCCTAAGTTATTCTATCCATCAAGTTTCATTGGTAAAGAGCGCGCGATTGAACCATGTCCAACACGGCATTTCAACCGCTCTGAGCCAAAAAGGGCGGTCATACAGGTCATTAACGCGACACAATACACTTCACTATATGAATGTTGGCTGAATGGACAGGTTAGCGACGAACTGATAAAGTCATGATAAATTAAACCTGAGGACACCGTTATTACTGATTCAGCACGTAAAAAGGCGTTTAAACTGACCGACCAAATCGAAAAGCCACTCGATTTAACCACCCACTTACCCTTTCGCATTGCCATTGTCAGTAACCTGTTGGCCTTGAACCGTGATTGGAGAATCAGAGAGTTATGCGATCTCGAACCCAGAGAAATGCGAGTGTTGATCAATATCGGCTCTTACATGCCAATAAAATCTGCCGATATCGCCTACCAATCACGATTAGATTCTTATACCGTCAGCCGGGCAGTTAAAAAACTGGTGGCAAAAGACCTGATTGAAGTGCACCCAGACGCGCTGAGCAAAAACATCAAAAACCTGATGCTCAATGAAAAAGGCAAAGTGTTGTACCAACAGCTCAACGAAGCCATGGACGCCCGATCGCAAGAACTCGAAAGCGTATTAAGTGACGAAGAACAAATCCAATTGGTGCAAATGCTAGAAAAGCTCGAAAACAAAACTGAAAAATTACTGGCGCAACAGGCCTTGAAAAGAATTGAAGAAGGTGACGAACCACCAGCCGATCAGAAAGAACTTATCCGCTGGTATCGAAAGGGCCTGTTGTAAAAGCTAAGAACCTAAAACAGATCTTTTAGTTCAGCTGCATTCATTCCATTTTCCCCTAGTTTTTGCCACTACGTGGCACTCTATAAAGATGCGCAGCAGATTTATTTAAGCACACAGCTTAGCGGGTTCCTCGCTGAAATAATCAGCCAGTTTGTTCTCAACGCCGATAAAGTCATCGGCATCTTCGGGTGCTTCGCCTTTTTCTTTAATCAACGGCCACTTAGCACTGTAGGTTTGATTCAGCTCCAGCCACTCGGGGGCCATCTGCTCGGGCAAAATCGCCTCGGCTGGACATTCGGTTTCACAAGCGCCGCAGTCAATACAATGATCCGGGCTTATCACCAGCATATTTTCACCTTCGTAGAAAGCATCAACCGGACAAACCTCAACACAATCTTGAAATTTACAACGAATACAATCTTCGGTAACAACGTAACTCATAATATTGACTCCTGCGGTTTATACTAATTACCAATAACTAGCGATATCTTCTAACGACTTCTTGACTGTGGCGTGATGAGGAATGGTTGCCCCTTCACCCGGGAAACCCGTTACTAACAAAATATAGGGTTTATCGGTGGCTGGACGCTGACAAATATCATTCAAAAAATTCATCGGCTTAGGGGTATGTGTCAATGTAACCAAACCTGCGTTGTGCAAGGCACTGATCAAAAAACCCGTTGCAATACCAACAGATTCAGGCACATAGTAATTTTTACGGTCCATACCCGCTTCAATCCCCCCACGGCGCTCGGCAAAAATGGCGATTAACCAAGGTGCCGACTGCAAATAAGGTTTGTGCGAATCAGTACCTAGCGGCGCAAGGGCATCAAGCCACTCAGGCCCGGCCTTTTTCTCATCGTAAAAACTACGCTCTTCCTTCTCGGCTTTTTCGCGAACCTCAGCTTTAACTTCATCAGAACCAATCACCGCGAAATGCCACGGTTGATGATTGGCACCACTGGGTGCGGTACCGGCAGCGCGGATGCACTCGTCAATGATTTCGCGCGGTACAGCGCGGTCAGAAAAATCCCTCACCGTATGACGCTTGCGAATTTGGTCGTAAAAAGCTTTTGAACGGTCCAGCATCTGCTCAACAGGATACTCTTGATAATCTGGTAACGGTAAACTCTCATGTTGTTGCATCGGTTGGCCCTCGTTTTGATAAAATGTATCGTATAAGCTGTAAGTTGCGTCTATTATTGCACAAGCAATATAGATATTGCAAATGCAATATCACTGAATTACAATGGCTTTACTTTAAAACAGTAATTCAAACCCTAGGCGGAGTTTATAATCATGCAACACTCTACTCTAAATAAGCTAAGCAATGACAAAAAAAATTCGGTCACAGTCCGATTTGCCGGAGACTCAGGTGACGGCGTTCAGATCATTGGCGACCAGTTCACTTTAACCCATGGCGAAGCAGGCAACGACTTTGTTACCCTACCCGACTATCCGGCAGAAATTCGTGCCCCGATAGGCACCCGCTTTGGCGTCTCGGCCTATCAAATTCAATTGGCCGACCACCTGGTATCCACCCCGGGCGACCAAGCCGATGTATTGGTGGCCTTTAATCCGGCGGCCTTAGTGGTTAACCTCAACAAACTTAAACCCGGTGCATTGATTGTTGTAGACGCCAGCAAGTTCAGCAAACGCGGACTGTTGCG
>JABSOG010000110.1 GCA_013216025.1 Algicola sp.
AGCCTTTCACTTGTTTATCATGAAACTCAATTGGTTGAAGTTGTAGGCACTAATGGCCGAAAGGTAGACATCAAACGCAATGAACAAGGTCGTATCGCCAACATTACAGACAACAACAATCGTATTGTGCAGTACCACTACAATCAAAAGGGGCAGCTCAAAGCAGTCGACGATTTAGGCGGTAATCAAACGCAATACCGATATCACGGCAATGGCTTATTACACAAAATCACCGATCCCGAAGGCCAGTTGGCTGCACAATTTAGCTTTGGTAAAGACAACAAAGCGACCTCAGTTAAAGTCCGTGCCAGAAAGTTAAAATACAAATATAAAGGCAGTCAAACCCTTGTAACTGACGAAAGTGGCCAAATAACGATCTTTGAACAAAATCCGAAGGGCGTGACCACTTCAGTCGCCACCGCAGCTGGCTTTACCAGTCGAATCGTCTTGAACGAACGCAATCAAATTGACGAGCTTTGGCACCAAGAACAAGGGCAAAAAGATGAACTACAGGCCAAAATCGTGTACGACGATAATGGTCGTCCTGCTCGTTACGACATCAACGGCAAACCGACACAAATGGAACGCGAGCTACAACAACACAGCTATCAATATGATGATGCTGGCCGTTTGTTATCGGTTGGCGATACTGAATTTACCTATGATGCCCGAGGCAATTTAACTCGACACAAAACTGATAAATTTGTTCGCACTTATCAATATGCTAACAATGGCGATGTATTGAGTGAATCAACAAGCTTAATGGGGTTGGCGGCAACCACAACCAGCTACGCCTACAACAACGATGGCCAGTTGACCCACATTAAAGCTAACGCACAAACATCAAATTTCGAATACAACCCTGTTGGTAAGTTGAGCAAAGTGACTTTTCCTAATGGTGCAAGTCACAGCTACCAATATGACAAATTGGGCTTTAGAAAACACACCAAACGCAGCGATAGCAGTGCGGTAGATTACTTTTATGACAAGGTAGGCAACCTTAAAGAAACCAAAAAATACCAAGCTGGCACTGCGGTTGGTCACAGCAACAAAATCACCCTAAACGCCAATAACCAGGACTGGTGAAAGAATCCCTATTAGAGTGTCCTGTCGGCGTCCTGCCTCCACTTCGCGGGTACATAAAGCTGCGGGCACTCGCTTTCTGTACGCCACTCACCCAAAAACCATCACCAAAGGCGAAAATACCACAGAATATCAATATGACAGCCATGGCAGACTAACGGGCGTGAACGACAATCAAAAGGGTCAAGTAAATTACGCCTATCAAAAAGACGAAGAAGGCATTCGCGTGCAGTTAGATGACAGAACCAAAGGCAAGCGAAGTAACCGAACTCAAGTCACAGCGAACAATCAAACACAAGCCCAATTACAATACGCCCGCATGACAGGTTCACCTTGGCAATCGGTGATTTGGCACGAATCATTGAACAAATTACTGGTACCTTTGCCTGGTGAAATCAACGCCCCCGACACAGGATATCAATCGGCCAAACAGCGCAGGCGGCTACGAGACGCCAAATCTATAATCAAAAGCCAGCAGCTTGAGCACGATAGACCTAGTAATAGCCAGTTCACGCCTAGTGAATATAGTTTGGTGAATTGCTCGCTAGGCGACGATGGCGAAGCCGGTGGTGTAAACCAAGACTGTTATCTTTATGGCGTATTACTCGACGCTGCCAGCACCATAACGATTGGTATTCCCTATACGTTCTCGGCGCTTGCTATCGGCGGAAGCGAATGCGACCCAACCTATAACTTCGTCATTGACGGGGTAGACATGGGGCAAAGTGACAGCGGTTATTTCACCCACTCATTTGGTACGCCAGGCGAGCATTCGGTGCAGACCACAGCGCACTGTCGGCAGTGTGTTGGTTATTATAAGTGGGATGGTATTGGGGTGAATGTTCAATGCCCATTACCCGTAACCCAAACACCTACGCGTTTAACAACCATAAACTATATTGATACGGTTATAGCGCCTAATGCTTCGGTATCAGATGAAGTCTGGGGTCAAATGGGATTTGCTAATGGGGCAGATTTATTAACTATTGACATTACACCTTATTACGAATCAAGCAGTGATTCATGGAAAGCGAGGATAACTCAAGCCTCGTCAAATTATTGGATGTGGTGGCGGCTATTACCACCCAGACCGACAATCAACAAGCCCAATGCTGTTTTAGAAGCAACAGCTACGCAAGCGACAAAACAGAACTGCACCAAGATGATGACAGACTTAAAGTCACTTGGTGCCCATGACGTTGATTGGTATGTACTAGAAGCGGTTGAAGAACATGAGAAAGAACACGAGAAGGAGTGGAAGGTGATGTTAGATGCAGCGTTTCTAGTCATAACGTCAGAAATTGAAGCTTTATCTGTACCACATGTGTGTGGGATGACAGCAGCTCAAGCAAAAACTAAATTCAAAGCGCTTGGTGAATATATCAAAATATTGGAAGATAAAAAATTTGAAGTTGCCGATGCATTTCTTGACAAACTCGACCCAAGCCCAGCGACAAATGCAGCTGAATTTAGAAAAACCGTGCCAGTAATAACCAACATTATTAATAAAGCAGCGGCTGATTGGCCTCAAGCGTGTAAACAATAATGACGAGGATTTTTAATATGAAACCTATTTTCAACCTGCTAGCAGTGCTTATTCTGTTCAATTTCATTGGAGCTTGCCACGCTGAAATCCCCGCAGAGAAGAGCACCACCGATAAATTAGTTTTACATTTATCTACAGCAAAAACGAGCCAAAACAAAGTTTCGCTGACTATTGTTTTACAGAATTTGAGCAATGAAACAGTGAGCATTTCAGTACCAAAATTAAGGAGTTCCTTGGGTGTTAGGCTATTAACACCAAAAGGAAGAGTCTATGCATTAAACCAACTGCTCAAGAGGGGTAAGCGCACAGACAATATTAATAAGACAATAATGATCAAACCCAAAGAAAAAATCAGCTACAAACGAAGTTTCGATTTAACTGAGTTTCGAACAGAGATTGCAGATAAAACCTTTGTAGAGTTCAGGGCGCATTTCAGGTATATAATAAACGATGACTGGCAAGAAGAATCAAAACGGCTTGTTTCAAATAAAGCCAAGTATTTTCTTTAGGCTAACTTCATAGCCAGTACTTTAATTTTAGCGAGGTCGTAATGACACGATATAATTGTTTTTCTATCTGTTTTATCTTACTGGCTTGTGCGCCGTTACAAGTGTTTGGTGAGTCAATCGATAAGGCAAAATGGATTGAAGTGAAAAGCCAGCACTTCACCATTAACAGCACGCTCGATGAAGATGACACAATTACCCTACTCAACAATCTAGAGATGTTTCGACAAGCAGTGGTCATTGGTGGTCTTGCACCGTCAAAAAGTCCGGTTAAAAATATCGTTTATGCCATCACTGACGACCAGGCCAAGCAATTGAATATCACCAATCGGTTAGGCGGGTATTTCAGCCCGAGTATCAGTGAGAATATTATGGTCCTCAAGGGCTTTAAAAAAATCGATGATATATCTACAGTCCTTCATGATTACGTTCACTATTTAAACCAAAGTACCAGTATGTTTATTCCCCCCAATTGGCTCAATGAAGGCGTAGTTGAATATTACAGTGACATAAGAGTCAGGCCTCAATCGCTGGTCATTGGTGAGACTCAACTACGCTACATAAAAAGACTACTTAGGCACAGATGGTATACAGCCAAAAAGCTATTGGACGAAGTAAACATCTTCGACTTGAGCCGAGACAAGAGAAAGCTGTTTTATACCCAGTCGAGATTATTGGTGCTGTATTTAAAAAGTAGAGAGCGTATCAAGTCAGGCGAACAATACAATTTTTTGAGTGCTGTCAAAAAGTATAAGGTGCTGTTACTTGGTGGTGAAGATAAATATTTGGCCTTCGAACAGGCGTTTAATATCGAATTGAGTACGCTCAACCACAAATTGCGAAAACATATACGAAGCGAAAGATACCGATCGCTTTCACTGAAAAAAGACGTTTTACTTAAAGACATAACAGTAGCAACCAAGCAGCTTGGCAAAAATGAAGTCGCTTATTTACTAGCAAAATTGGCTCACAGCCGCAGCGAAAGTACCATGGCCAAGCGGTGGTTTGATGACGCAGCCGCTGGTGAGCACCCCATACCCGCTGCGTTAATTGGTTCGGCACTTTTGACTGATGACAAACAACGGGAGCAGGCCAATCAATTAGTGACCAAGGCATTGGTTTTGGCACCCCGTGATTTTGACGTTTTACTCAACGCAGCGGGATATTACCTGGGGTTGGCTTTAAGTGATGAACAAGGCTCTGCATTGTTCAACCGACATATCAAAAAGTCACGACAGTTAGCGACCAGAGCATGGCAGATAAACAAAGACTCACCGTTGATATATTTTTACTTTGGCATGAGCTACTTCTTAAAAGGCGATGATCACCTAAAAGCCGTGCAAATGCTCGAAGAGGCGCACAGTGTTAATCCGTCTAACCTGCACCTCATTTATGCACTGTCTAATGCTTATCTTCGGTTCGATAAAGCCAAATCCATCACCTTACTTAAGCAAATCTTGGCGATGGCCCATCAAAAAAATGAATGGCAAGCGATGGTCGAAAAACAACTCAAAACCCTTGGAGAGCAACAGTAAGCAATGTCGTTTGCTGGCTTGTTTAATTTACATGACTACTTTTTATCTTGTTCAGTTGGTGCAACTGGTGGTAAGCAGTGAGGAAAGCGCTCACAGACAAGTGGTCCCTCTACCTGTAGTGTCGCAGACAATAACCACTCCCACATAACACCCAAACAACCACTACCCAAGCGCCCCAGGTATAGCCTATATTGTTTGTCGGCAAACCCTGCGGTGAGATCATGCTTTAAGTACAGGTGCTACGCCCCAATTAGGTCAAACGATATTTTTGCAACCGACTGCTCGGCTTATCAGGAATGGTCATTTCAATTAACCCAGCGCTCAAAGCCGGTTGCAAGTAACGTTCATTAAATGACTTTCTATCTTTTAACGCCAATAATCCTTGCAGTTCGCTTCTGGTCATTTCTCCAGATAACACACAAAGCAACTTTTTGACTTGGGGGGTGACTTGAGGGGCGACTTGGGGGGTATTTGTATTCGATGATTCACCAATAGCCGCCAAAATCATTGCCAACATAAATTCAACAAAAGGCGCGGCATCTGCTTTCGCTGTACTTTGCCTGATGGCCAGGTAATAACCTTCTTGATGTTCGTATATCAAACTTTCAACTGGGATATCACTAAAAATATCCTGCCACTTAGCCAGTATAATCGTTTGCCATAAACGCCCCATTCGCCCGTTACCATCAGTAAATGGGTGAATGAATTCGAACTCATAGTGGAACACACAGCTGGCGACAAGTGGGTGAACATCTGTTTTGCCGAGCCACCCCAGCAAATCTGACATTAACCCAGGCACCCTTTGGGCCTGTGGTGCCATGTGCACAACCTTAGTGCCAGACATAACGCCAACACCGCCACTGCGATAGACTCCAGCCTCTTTTACTAAGCCAATCATCAATATTTTGTGAACTGCCAATAAATCATCGGCACTCGCAGCTTGCCATTGTTCCAGTCCATCATAGGCCGCGATGGCGTTGTGCGCTTCTTGCACTTCTCTTGCCGGTGCAATCACTCTTTTGCCATCGATAAGGGCTGTTATCTGCTCTTCAGACAGAGTATTGCCCTCAATCGCCAATGAACTGTGAATAGTTCTCATACGGTTAACTTTACGAAGCCGTAACTCATGATCGATTTCAATCTGTGCAGTCAAACGGCCAATGGCTTCACTTATATCGGCAACCAATTTTAATATCGAGTTTGTCAGTGTAAATGGTGGTTGGTACTTTGGCATTAAAACAGCTCATTCTCGGATGATAAAATTGAAAAAACCGACCCTAAGGTCGGCTTTTTTGCCCAGACTCCAGGGGCCGCAATGCCACGCGTGGAAGAAGGATCAGTGGTTAATCGAATAATGCGCTATACATCACACAAAATCAACAGTGGTTTTAACCACCCTACTCCACTGTAACACTCTTGGCCAGATTACGCGGCTGGTCAACATCAGTGCCTTTAATAATTGCCACATAATAAGAAAGCAACTGCAAAGGAATGGTGTAAACGATTGGCGCAAGAATATCTTCAACCTGTGGTACTTCTATAACACGCATCGACTCGTCGTTTTTAAAGTTAACGTTTTTGTCGGCGAACACATACAAAATACCGCCCCGTGCACGAACCTCAGAGACGTTGGATTTAAGCTTTTCTATCAGCTCGTTGCTTGGCGCTACCACCACGATGGGCATGTCAGCATCAATCAGTGCCAATGGTCCGTGCTTTAGCTCTCCGGCGGCATACGCTTCGGCGTGAATGTATGAAATTTCTTTGAGCTTCAACGCCCCTTCCATCGCTATTGGATATTGCTCGCCACGACCGAGGAACAGACTGTTTTGTTTGTCGGCAAACTCTTCGGCCATTTGCTCGATTGCATCATTAAGCGTCAGGCATTCTTCGATTTTGCTCGGCAAGCTGTTCAAGGCGGTAACAAAGGCTTGTTGTTTTTCAACAGACATGCCGTTTTCTTTGCCAACGGCAATAACCAACATTAACAAACCCACCAGTTGGGTGGTAAAGGCTTTGGTTGACGCTACGCCAATTTCGGCACCAGCACGGGTCATGAACGACAAATCAGATTCTCTGACCAATGACGAACCCGGTACATTACAAATGGTCAAACTGGCCATGTAACCCAACTCTTTGGCCAAGCGTAAAGCGGCCAAGGTATCAGCAGTTTCGCCCGATTGGGAGATAGTCACCAGCAAGCTGTTTTTGTGAACGAATGACTTTCTATAACGAAATTCAGAAGCAATCTCGATGTTGCAAGAGATATTGGCGTGAGCTTCAAGCCAGTATTTGGCCACCATCGATGAATGGTAGCTGGTACCACAAGCGATGATTTGTATATGCTCAATTTTTTCAAAGATGGCTTTGGCGCTTTCACCAAAAACGGTGTCACGGATGGTGTCTGTATCCAAACGGCTTTCTAGGGTGCTTCGAATAGAGGTCGGCTGTTCGCAAATCTCTTTCATCATGAAGTGGCGATAGTCACCTTTGTCACCGGCTTCGTGTGAAGCATCGGATGTATGAACGTCTCGCTCAACCAGGGCACCATTAACATCAAAAATGCGAATGGTTTCTCTGGTCACTTCGGCGACATCACCCTCTTCGAGGTAGATAAAGCGATTGGTTACCGGCAACAAAGCCAATATGTCAGAGGCGATAAAGTTTTCGCCAATACCAAGACCAATCACCAATGGGCTACCGGAACGCGCAACCACGATGTTGCTTTTGTCGTTGGCATTTAATACCACTGTACCGTAAGCACCTTCAAGCTGCGGTACGACTTTTTGTACGGCTTCGACCAACGAATCACTGTTTTTCATTTCATGGTGAATGAGATGAGCAATGGTTTCGCTGTCAGTTTGTGAATCGAGCTGGTAACCCCATTCCTTCAACTGAACTTTGATTTGTTCGTGATTTTCGATGATCCCGTTGTGCACCATGGCAATACTGTTGTTTGAAACATGCGGATGAGCATTGGGCTGCGTTACACCGCCGTGGGTTGCCCAACGAGTATGGGCAATACCCGTAGTGCCGTTGACCGGATTTTTGGCAACTACATCGACCAAATTTTGCACTTTGCCGACTTCACGCTCACGGTGTAGTTCGCCATCATTATTGATCAGTGCAATACCTGCCGAGTCGTAACCCCGATATTCCTGACGTTTTAGACCTTCTAACAATATATTCAGTACTTGACGTTCGGCGACAGCGCCTACAATTCCACACATTATGATTTGTCTCTTATTTTGTTTCTTATTTTTTCTTAATTGGACGTTGCCAGCCTTTGATATTGATTTGCTTGCCACGGGCAACTGCCAATTCGTTCTCGTTGATGGTTTTGGTGATGGTTGAGCCTGCGCCAACCGTCACATCTTTGCCAATATGTATTGGCGCAACCAACGAGGAGTTGGATCCGATGAAAGCACCATCGCCAATCACAGTTTTTGATTTATTAACACCATCGTAGTTGCAGGTAATAGTACCGGCACCAATATTGACCCTTTCGCCAATGAGGGTATCACCAAGGTAAGTCAAATGACCGGCCTTTGAACCGATACCCAAAGTGGTTTTTTTCATTTCAACAAAGTTACCGACTGCCGAGTGTTCTAACATTTCAGAGCCTGGTCTTAAACGGGCGAATGGCCCAACAGAGCAGTTATCACCTACCACGGCTTCTTCGAGAATGCTATTGGGTTTGATCACGGCATTGTTACCAATCTGACTATTTTTAATGATGCAGTTGGCACCAATTGTCACGTTGTTACCCAGCTTAACCTTGCCTTCGATGATCACGTTAACATCGATAACGATGTCTTCGCCGATGCTGATCTCACCCCTAATATCTATTCGGGCCGGATCTCTAAGCGTTGCGCCTTTAAGCATCAATTGCTGCGCCTGTATTCTTTGGTATTCACGTTCGAGCGTGGCCAGTTGAATACGGTTGTTTGCGCCTTCGACTTCTAATGCGGTTGCCGGTTGGGCACTGATGATTTGGTTTTGTTCGTTGTGACACATGGCAATGATGTCGGTCAGGTAGTATTCACCAGAAGCGTTGTCGTTTGACAGGTTTTCAAGCCAACCTTTAAGCTGTCTGGCGTTGGCAATCAGTATGCCGGTGTTAACCTCTTTAACGGTGCGCTCATCCTCGGTAGCATCTTTGTGTTCACGGATACCAACGATGGTACCTCTGTCACGTAAAATACGACCGTAACCTGCGGGTTGTTCAAGATTGACCGTGAGCAGTCCGATTCCATTGGTCGGCTTAATGTCGATAAGGTTTTGTAGGGTGTCTACACCTATCAAAGGCACATCGGCATATAACACCAAAACATCATTATCATCTTTGATGTTGCCCATGGCCTGCTTAACCGCATGACCGGTACCAAGTTGCTCACTTTGCATGACCCACTGCACATTGGGGTCGTCGATGGCGGTGATCAGTTGTTCACCAGCAAAACCGTATACAACATTTAACGATTCTGCATGCAAAGCTTTGGCAGCATCAATAACGTGCTGAACCATAGGTTTGTGAGCAATAGGATGGAGAACTTTGGGTAACGAAGAGCGCATACGGGTGCCTTTACCCGCTGCTAGAATAACAACACTTAATGCCATTAATATGCCTGAAAATAATCTTGAATTTTAATTAAGCGTGCATTGTACGGAACTTTGTCGCGATTGCACAGCCTCAAACCGATTTTTTGTCATTTTTTGGGTTAAGACTTGGTCAGAACCACAAAAACCCCCTACACTTGAGGCATTCTTCCTTGTATTTAAACGATTTTAATAGATGGCCTCCGATTTTTTTGATGATGATGATGATGACCTGTTTTTTGCTGAAGAAGAGGAGGAGGAAATTTCACTACTCCCCCCTTGGAAAGTATTAATAGTCGATGATGAACCTGGTATTCATCAGGTGACCAAGTTTGCTATCCAAGACTTGGTTTTTGAAGACCGACCACTGGAATTCCTCCATGCCTATACGGGCAGCGAAGCCAATGAAATGATGGCCAATACGCCAGATATTGCATTGATGTTGCTCGACGTGGTAATGGAAACCCAAACCGCGGGATTAGAAGTCGCTAAACATGTCCGCGAAGTGATAGACAATCACCTTACCCGCATCATTTTGCGTACCGGTCAACCCGGTTACGCCCCCGAAGCCGAGATCATTCTCGACTACGATATCAACGATTACAAAAACAAGACCGAGTTAAGCAAAGACAAGCTGTGTACCACAGTCATTGCGGCGTTAAGAGGTTATGGCGAACTGGTCAGAACCGAAAGCTACCGTCAGGCACTGGGCAAAATAATGAATTATTCAGAGCAACTGCTGACGGTCTCGACTTTCGAAGAGTTTTACGACCGCCTCAGCACTGGATTATCGACCCTGCTACCTCTTGGCAAGCTCTACAACCCTCAGCAGGTCAGTTATTCACTGCTTCAACGGGTAGACGACGAAAACGTAATGTTGTGTCATTCTGACAATATTGACGATTTTGATGGCTGGATTGAATCCTTCGCTGACATCATGGAAGCACCGTTTGATAACGGTAACCGCTTTGACAAGTCGCTGGCCATTCTCCCCATAAATGACAGTAAGTCTGATAATTTGCTGTTTTTGGCCATCGACAACGACGAAGATGTCGACAAACTAGAACAACAATTACTCGATATTTTTTCTCACTATATCGAAATAGCCAGTTCAAACCTGTCGTTACAACTGTCTTTGAGTACGCTCAATACTGAGCTAGAGGAAAAAGTCCACCAAAGAACCCGTGAACTCAATATCGAAAAGCAAAAAGCCGAACAGGCCAGTCAGGCAAAAAGCCAGTTTTTGGCCAATATGAGTCACGAAATTCGCACCCCGATGAATGCGATCCTTGGTTTCACCCAATTGTTGATTCGTTCACCCGACACCTCCGGACCACAAAAAGAAACCTTAATGAAGGTCGACAAGGCCGGCAACCATCTGATGGATATCATCAATGATGTGCTGGAGATCTCAAAAATCGAAGCCGGTGCAATGGAGATCAAACTCACCTCTTTCGATTTAGGGGCTTTGCTTGAAGATGTCGGCCAGATGTTCAGTTTCCGCTGTGAACAAAAAACCCTGGATTGGAAGTTCAACAACCATATCGCCCCAGAACTGCCGGTCATCGGCGATCAGGCCAAAATCCGTCAGATATTAATCAATCTGCTCGGAAATGCAGTGAAATTTACCGACATCGGTTTTGTTCACTTAAATCTAACTCAAACTCAACCCCATCACTACACCATAGAGGTCGAAGATTCAGGCCCGGGTATGGAAGCTGACGAGCTTAGTTCTCTTTACACCAATTTTGCCCAAGGCAAGGCAGGTGCAGAAAAAGGCGGCACAGGTCTAGGATTAGCCATCTCATTCAAGCAAGTCGATTTGATGGGCGGAAAAATAGAAGTCAGCTCTACGTTTGGCAAAGGATCACGGTTTTATTTTACCATTGAGCTCGAACCCTGCTCTGAGCAACTTCAGCAACCCGATGGCGAAGAACTTCAAAGCATTAAACTGATTGAAGGCGAGTCAATTAAGGTGCTGGTGGTTGATGATATTGAGGCCAATCGGGATGTACTCGGCAACCTGCTCATCCAAACCAATGTCGATGTAGAATACGCCTGTGACGGCAAAGAAGCCGTAACAAAAATAGCCGCCATAAAGTATGACATTGTCTTTATGGACATTCTGATGCCAGTCATGCGCGGTGATGAGGCCATCACTATTATCCGCAAAGATCTCAATCAAGCCGATCTGACTTGCATAGCGATATCGGCATTCAGTCTGGCGCACGAAGTGAAATATTACATTGATATCGGTTTTGACGAATTCATTCCCAAACCCTTTCTATTTTCGGCCATCTATAATTGTCTCGACAATTATGCGCCGGGTAAATTCGTCAAAACCTTGTTAGAACAAGAACCAGAAGTCCAGATTGCTACTCAAGTCTGCCTGTCTGATCACAGTATCAGTGCTCTGGCTCGCGAAGATATGTCTCTGGGTGCCGACTTGAATCGCTTGTCTTATCTAAAGGATTACCTAGACAATTTGATGACAACTGAACCAGAAAATAAAGCCTTGGGGTTACATTTACTGGAATATGTTGATAATTACGACATGGATGGTTTTCAAGCGGCATTAAAGGAGGTGGGAAATGTCTAACGAACCTGTATTTACCAAAGGCAGCAAAATTCTGGTCGTCGATGACAAAAAAGAAAACCTGGAGTTGATGACCAGCATCCTCGAAAAAGAAGGTTATGATGTCGCTTTTGCCATGGATGGAGAAAAAGCCATCAGGGTAGCCAGTCTTTACCAGCCGGATTTGATTCTGCTGGATGTCATGATGCCAGGTATTGATGGTTTTGAAACCTGTCGAATGATGAAGTCTCTCAATGATTTGCGCGATATTCCGGTCATTTTCGTTACTGGTCGCGTTGAGGTGTCCGATATTGTTCAGGCATTTCAAATCGGTGCCGTGGATTATGTGACCAAACCCATCCGTCACGAAGAGATTTGCGCCCGGGTGACGACTCACCTGCAATTGCGTAAATTAATGACCATTCGCGACAATTTAATCGGACAACTACGCACTCAAAATATTGATTTGGAGCGCTTGGCACTGGTTAAAGAAGAACAGTTAGAGCGCACTGAAAAACTCAGTCATTTGGGCGAGTTGGTGGGCGAATTAACCCACGAACTGGGCACTCCGCTGGGTATATCCAACACCGCAGTATCCTCGCTTGCAGATAAAAATAGCAAACTGCTTACTGATTTGGGCGAAGGCAAGCTGTCAAAATCTAAACTCAAAGGGTATCTCGACAGCTCGACCGAAGCGTTTGATATCGTGTTATCGAGCATCGGTTATGCCGCCAAGCTCGTCAACAGCTTTAAACAAGTGGTGGTAGGCGAGTTTTCTGAAGCCAAAACCGAGTTTGAATTGAAGCAATTCCTCGAAAGTATTGTTCACATACTAACCCCAAGATTAAAGCGCTCTAACCAACACATTGAGATAGCCTGCGACAGTGAGTTGATGATCACGGGGCGTGCCGGTGCGTTATCACAGGTTTTAATCAACCTGATAAACAATGCGCTTACTCATGCCTTTGACGACAACAAAGATAACCTGTTGTCGTTGGGCGTTGCTGCTGAGCGAGACAACGTGGTGATAACTGTACGGGACAACGGTATAGGCATGGGCCGTGAGCAGTCAGATAAAGTCTTCGATAAGTATTTCACCACAAAAATGGGTGATGGCGGCTCGGGACTCGGCTTGTTTATCGTCAAAAGTCTGGTCGAAGAGCAGCTTAAAGGCTCAATAGTTTGTGAAAGTGAGTTAGGTAACGGCACCAGTTTTATCATTCGGTTTCCGTTGAGGAGTTGATTCATATCCAAACACAAAAAACCCCCGCTAGATTCACACCTAGCGGGGGTTTTTATTTACGTTTTAAAGAACGTTAGTTCTTAGTACGCATAGTTTGAAGGACTTTAAGCTGTGCAATTGCACGAGCCAAGTCGGCGGCAGCTTCGGCATAGTCGAAGTCAGCGCCTGGATTGGCTATATGCTCTTCTGCTGCACGTTTGGCAGCTTCAGCAGCATCGGCATCAAGATCTTCCGCCCGGGTTGCAACGTCGGCCAGAACAGATACGTTGCCCGGTTGTATTTCAAGAATACCCCCTTCAACGTAAATCAGTTCTTCATCGCCGTTTTGCTTAACCACACGAAGCACACCAGGTTTAATCGCAGTCAACAAAGGCGCATGACCTGCGTTTATACCCAGATCACCTTCAGTGCCACTCACCTGAAGCGATTCAACGCGACCGGAGAAAATCATCTTTTCTGCACTAACTACATCCAAATGAACTGTCATAGCCATTTTAGACTCCTCTAATAAACACTCGAATTACAGGGTTTTAGCCTTTTCGATGGCTTCTTCAACGCTACCGATCATGTAAAAAGCCTGCTCTGGCAAGTCATCGTATTCACCTTCAAGAATGCCTTTAAAGCTTCTGATGGTATCTTTCAAAGATACGTATTTGCCCGGTGAACCGGTAAATACTTCAGCAACGAAGAAAGGTTGTGAAAGGAAACGCTGAATTTTACGTGCACGAGATACCGTTTGCTTATCTTCGTCTGACAATTCATCCATACCCAAGATGGCGATGATGTCTTTGAGCTCTTTATAACGCTGCAAAACACCTTGTACGCCACGGGCAGCATCATAGTGCTCTTGGCCTACGACCAAAGGATCCAATTGACGTGAAGTCGAATCCAGTGGGTCGATCGCCGGATAGATACCCAGTGATGCGATTTGACGCGACAATACAACCGTTGCATCCAAGTGGGCAAACGTTGTTGCTGGTGATGGATCCGTCAAGTCATCCGCAGGTACGTATACCGCTTGGATTGAAGTGATTGAACCCGTCTTGGTAGAGGTGATACGTTCTTGCAGAACACCCATCTCTTCAGCCAATGTAGGCTGATAACCAACCGCTGACGGCATACGGCCCAACAGTGCAGATACTTCAGTTCCCGCAAGTGTATAACGGTAGATGTTATCTACAAAGAACAGTACGTCACGACCTTCGTCACGGAATTTCTCAGCCATGGTTAAACCAGTCAATGCTACGCGCAAACGGTTTCCCGGTGGCTCGTTCATCTGACCGTAAACCAAAGATACTTTATCCAATACGTTTGAATCGTTCATTTCGTGGTAGAAATCGTTACCTTCACGAGTACGCTCACCAACCCCTGCAAATACAGAGTAACCGGAGTGCTCAATCGCGATGTTACGGATAAGTTCCATCATGTTTACAGTTTTACCAACACCGGCACCACCGAACAGACCAACTTTACCACCTTTGGCGAAAGGACAAACTAAATCGATTACCTTAATACCGGTTTCGAGCAGTTCGTTAGACGCTGACTGATCTTCATATGAAGGGGCTGCACGGTGAATAGACATACGCTCTTCTTCACCAATGGCACCCGCTTCGTCGATTGGCTCACCCAATACGTTCATGATACGACCCAGGGTCGCTTTACCAACAGGTACCATGATCGGCTTACCCGTATTTTCTACCGCTAGGCCACGGGCTAGCCCGTCTGTGCTACCCATTGCGATAGTTCGTACAACGCCGCCACCAAGCTGCTGTTGTACTTCCAATGTTAGGCCTTTCAAGCCACCTTCAGATAGTTTTAATGCTTCATATACCTGAGGTACAGAATCTTGTGGAAATTCGATATCCACAACCGCGCCAATTATTTGGACGACTTTACCTTGACTCATGAGATTTCCTCAAATTCAAAAATTAGTTACCTTCGCCTTAAACGGCTTCCGCACCCGCACAGATCTCAGAGAGTTCTTGCGTGATGGCAGCCTGACGAGCTTTGTTGTAGATTAGTTGTAATTCATCGATAAGGTCACCGGCGTTGTCAGTCGCTGATTTCATCGCGACCATTCGGGCTGCCTGTTCACTGGCAGCATTTTCAACAACACCTTGATAAACCTGAGATTCAATATAACGGACCAATAAGGTTTCCAAAAGTTCTTTGGCATCCGGTTCGTATATGTAATCCCAACGATGATTTATCTCATCTTCATCTGACTTCGGCAAAGGTAATAATTGATCGATGGTAGGTTCTTGCTTCATGGTGTTGACAAACTTGTTGTACACCACGTAGACACGATCCAATTTACCTTCATCGTATTTATCTAACATCACGCGGACCGGACCGACAACGTCTTGA
>JABSOG010001109.1 GCA_013216025.1 Algicola sp.
TCACCAGGGATCCAGGCGGCATATATCGTATCTCTGGTTTTATAATCTCTTTTGATATCCGTCATGATAAAGGTCACTTTGGCAATATCCTGTCGACCACAACCGGCGGCATTGAGTACCGCATCGATATTGGCCAAAGTCTGAATGGTTTGTGCTTCAACGCCTTGTTCCATCTTGCCATCTTCATTACGCCCGGTTTGACCGGATAAAAAGATAATGTCTCCTGTGGCCCGAATGCCCTGAGAGTAAGTGCCTAACACCGGTGCGGCGGCATTGGTTGAAATACGGATTTTATGGCTCATGATGATCCCCTGTTTTGTCGCTTACGCGCCAACCGTTGCTGCTTCATTGAGATATTGCGCACTGAGCGGGATCTCTACATTGAGTTTGACCGGTTTGCCACCCATCGGGGCCAAGTCCAGCAGTTGCGGCTTTTCCGGGTGAATGATCTGTAAGATGACCACATTGGACGGGTCGTCCAATTCCAGATTAAAGAAGTGAAACTGGGTGATATTTGACGCATAGATCCACAAATTGTTTTGCTGCTTGATATATTGGCTAAACGATGCGCTTTCCATCGGCTCGGTGCGAATTTCCAGTGGCACATCGGTCAGTAGCTGTTTGGTCAGGGCAAAATTGTCCAGCGCGATTTTCCAGCTTTGTTCAAAAGAACGTTTGCTGGAGCCTCGCGAGCGTGGCAGTTCATCTCGTGATTTCAAGCGAATATTTTCGCGGATGAATTCTTCTTGTTCGTTTTCAACAGCATAGTCGCCATCGGCGAGATGCTGTAAAAACTCATCGGCACTGTCACTGTTGATAAAATTACGCCGTACGATTTTAAAATAGCTGACGGCTGCCGGATTGATATCAAAAATAGTGATCCGTGTGGGTTTCCATAAAGGCAGCATATTCAAACCATACATACCACCGACAACGCTGATCATATGAATGTCTTCACGGCGTTGGGGGTCAACATTGTTGTAATGATCTTCAAACTGCTTGAATTCGGCAAAACTGCCATCTTGGGCACCGTCATCGGTGCCGTAAAAAACATTTTCGGGTTCGTCATGATACATTTCACGGTTAAAAGCTCTTGGCGCTTCTTTTTGCTGATCCATCGTTTTTATTACCTTATTATTGGTTTGTGTTGTCAGTCGCAGGGTTGCAATTAGTGCTCAATGTCGACGTGCCATGGCACCGCATCAGGCATTACATTATTTTTTTTGGCCCAGGCTTGCAACGCCCAGGCTGGTGTATCAATGTCAATATATTCACCCAGCAATTGACGGGTGACCGGATCATAATCTCTTAGTGCATTGGGGTCTGGGTTGTCGAGATAAACTTCTTGTTTCATCCAACGGTAGGAATAACAAAACATCAACACTTTCGATACCCGGTTACTGCGGTTAGGTGATGCGGTGTGATAGATGCGATTATCAAACAACAAGGCATCTCCGGCGTTGAGTTTCAAATCGCAGACTTCAACATCGACCGGATCAACTTCGCCTTTTAACATTTCCAGTGGTTTGTCAAATCGTTGACTACCGCGTGCAAACAAGGTCAATCCATCGTCGTGATCATGAAAATCGGTGAGGCAATAACAGATTTTAATGCCTACCCGGGGCAAATT
This sequence comes from Algicola sp., assembly GCA_013216025.1. Taxonomy (GTDB): domain Bacteria; phylum Pseudomonadota; class Gammaproteobacteria; order Enterobacterales; family Alteromonadaceae; genus JABSOG01. The sequence goes on from JABSOG010001109.1 coordinate 1,631, forward strand.
GACATGACCCAAGTCACGGGGGATACGGATATCACGATGCCAACCCCGGCGCATTTTAGGCAACCCGGGATCAGAAGGGCGTTTATAAATCAGCGCGGTCGAGTGCAAGTGGATATTGGGGCTTAATAGTTGCACAACTAAAGGAACGGTGTTTGGATTGGTGATCAAATCAATGGTGGCTGGATATTTTAACAGGCCCGGGCGAAAATCAAGCTGATTATATTCAGCCTTCGACGGCACATCATATTTATCGAGAAAAGCGCGGGCTTTGGTGTCGGTGATTATCAATAGCGCAGTAACGGCCTCAGCACTCAGGGCCTTGGGGATCACCAAAAAACCGTCTTGATCAAAAGCGTTCTTTTGCGCTTCTGTCAGTTGAGAAAAATCCATAATAGGCACCTTTATTATTGATGTATTTACTGTTCCCGGGTTAAAGTGAGCGGGTACAGGTTTAATAAGTTATAGGCACAGTGTCAACGAAAGTCAAATTAAGGTACTACTAAAATACTCTATTGATTCAATATTGGTCATCACTGAACCTCCAGCCAGTCCGACACCGGTAGAATGGTTTTATTCACCAGATCAAGCGTCACAATATAGGCTCCAGATGTCCCTAAACGGCGATTGGGACCATAAGTAATCAGTCGGGTTAGCTGTGTATCAAATTTATATAAAGCCTCGACCATGGCCACCAGCTTTTGTTGTTGCATCTCGCGTCCGGTTTTAATCAAACCTTGCTTGAGTAATTTGGCTGATGCCAGAGCGAGCAATTGGTTGTTGCGGTAGTTCGCTGTGAGTTGATGGGTTTGTTGCAAGCGCTCATAGTGCTGTAGTCCGTCGGTTTTATAATCAATTGGCAGGTTTGGCATGGCGACAAAAATGTGCCGCTCAAAGCGGGGCAGACGGTGAAATAATCGCCGGGTCATATGGCTGTGTGTGATCAGTATCT
>JABSOG010001110.1 GCA_013216025.1 Algicola sp.
CTACAATCACGCAATCAATGGCGGTTGTTTTAGACTCGGTTTGGCCTGCTATAAAGAGAGTTATCGCATCAATGGCCTGACGCCCCTGCTCTATTGCATTTTTTATCAGCCCCATACCGCCGAGTTCACCGGCAATAAAAAGCCCCGAAATATTGGTTTGAAAATCGGGTGTCAGGTCAGGAATTTCGACCCCACGGGTTAGGCTACCAAACACCAAAGCAATGGCATCTTGCGGACAAGCAGTTTTGCAGGCACCATGACCGATGCAATTGGTGGGACTAATCAGGTGCGCCTGACGGTCAATCAAACCCAATACGTTTTGTTCAGGACAAGCACTGACACAAGAGCCGCAACCGACACATTTGGCGTAATCAATCACCGGATGCAAACTGGCCGGTTCAACCAAACGCGCCGCCTTGGCCTCATCAAGCGCCTGCTTACTAACATGATGAACTTGCTTTCTTCGATAACCATAAACCATGACCAGCACCAACAATACAGTGCTGTAAAGTATTACGGCGGTATACACACTCGACATCTCGCTCTCCCGCACCATTGATGAATTGATTTTCAATGGTAAGCAGGATAGCGGGTGAATATTAAGGGAAGCTTAAGAGAAACTTATGGGAGGGGATTAGTATTATTCAAGCGCAGCAAAATACTACCACTGGTGGTGTCGGCGTTAATCACATCCAAATCACCATCTTTGTCGACATCGCTTAAGGTAAAACCGTGGGCCGAGTCAGAATAACCCAAATAATGTCGAACACTATAATCAAAGCTACCCTCAACATTTTCTTGCCAAAAAATAGTGCCAGGGTAATAAAAATAACAGGTAGCACCAAGGTCACAGCCAAAGTAGGTTGAATTGACCCCCTGAACGATATCTTGATCGCCATCACCATCGATATCGGCGTTCATAATATGCATGTATCCTGACCCTCTACCTGCCAGAGGATGTTCGGTAAAAGTACCATCGCCTTGGTTGATCATATATTTAGACAGGCCATTTGGATTACCCCACGATTTACCACTTTGCCAAATAACTAAGTCAGGAAGTGAATCCTGATTGATATCGACACTGAGAAGGCCTCGTGTGTTATAACTCGAATAAATATTGCCACCAGTCATATTAAAAATGGTGGTCTGAGTGAAACTCGCCATATTGCCATCATTAGTAAACAACCAAACGGGTCTCATGTCATCACCAGTACTTGTCACCATCACAATATCGTTGGCGCCATCGTTGTTAAAATCAGCCACCCTAAAATATGAACCATCGACATATCGCGTGCTAACAGAGGTTATTAGGGTAGCCAACGATGTAAATGTGCCCGGCGCCGTTTGTTCAAACCAACCCACGCCGCCCCTAGGTGAATGAATCACCACATCAATATCACCATCACGGTCCATATCGGCAACCTGCATGGTAATACCGGACAAGTCGCTCGGTAGTTCCAGTGTGTTTTCGGTGGCAAAAAGATGGGTGTTATCGTTAGCCAACCAAGTAATAGAAGGTGAACTGGTGAAACTGAACAGCAAAATGTCCTTAAGCCCATCTTGATTAAGGTCGGCCAAATACATTTGCCTAACCGCATTTGCGGTAGTAATAACGGTGGAGGTTTGATACCGGTCCCCAGTATTTTCCGCGTCTGCACCTTTGTTTACCAGCAAACTTAATACACCATTTTGAATAGACAATAAATCAGGATAACCATCACCCGTCAGGTCGTCTGACAACACCTGCTGATAATCCTCTTCAACCACAAGCACCTCTTTGGCGACATTGGCTGATGCAAATCCCAGCGGATTTTGACCGAGCATGGTAATGGTTTTCTCAAGGGCTGTTGTGATACCGTCAGCAGTAACCGTTGCTTTAATGGTTACATTTTGATCTGTGGCTACCGTTAGCGTAAAGAACTCAACCGAGTCAGTAATGCTGCTTCTAGATGAGGTGTGCATAATCAACTGAGTATCGCTGACATGGCTCCAACTCAATTGATGCTGTTCAGCGTCGATACCGGCCACCGAAAAGGTGATGTAGGTGTTGGCAGCAAACTGGTCGGTCGCCCCTTGATCGTGATTCAATATAAACCGTTGAACGTCAATCATGACAGTGTCTGTAGCCGTGGCACCTTCGTTGTCAGTCGCCGTCAACTCAAACACGTACAGTCCAGCGGATGTTGGTGCGGTAAAAGTGGCTGTGGCCAAATCGGCATTGGTCAGAATAACGGTTTCACCCGATGTTTGACGCCACAAGGTCGAACTGACGGTGCCGTCTGCATCGTTGGCCGTGCCCGAGAGTGTCACATTGGTGGTTGACAAAACAACTTGGTCGGCGCCTGCCTGTGCTGTGGGGTGTGCATTGACCGGATTAACCATCACAGTGAGGGTATCGGTGCCAGTTGCGCCAAGATTGTCGGTCACTGTTAGACTAAAAGTCAGCTGTTCGGGGGCAATCAAAGTTGGCGTGGTAAACGTAGCTGAAGCACTGCTGGCATCAGTCAATGTGACCGAGCTGCCAGCGGTTTGACTCCATGCAAAGGCACTGAT
>JABSOG010001111.1 GCA_013216025.1 Algicola sp.
CCGCAGGTAATGAACGACCGATGGCCGCTGAATTTTCAGTGCCAAAGCCTCCTTCACCAAACTCATAAATGTAATCGCCCAAATGCAACACCGCGTCAACATCATCTTCCGATACTTCTTTTAACACGTTAAAATAACCGGCTGGATAGTTGGAGCACGAAACCACAGCCAAAGTGACTTTACTGACATCCCCTTCGGGCAAGGTTTTGGTTTTACCTTCTGCCGACATCACCCCAAGCGTAGCAAAACGGTAATAATAAACAGAACCGGCAGTCAGACCCTGCATATCAATTTTAACGGTAAAATCAGTCTCAACGATGGCAGAGGTCGTGCCCTGCCCAATCACACTGACAAACCCGGCGTCAGTGGCGACTTCCCAAGCCACGTCGACTTGGGTCTTTGTGGTGTCGGTCGGAGAAACCCGAGTCCACAAAATGACTCTGTCTTGCATCGGATCGCCACTGGCCACCCCATGACTGAAACTGGCTGCGGCCGGTTGTTCAACCGCCACTTGTACTGGCTTGGGATCATCGTCGCCATGACAACCAGTCAGGGCAGTAGAAATAACCAAAGTGCCAAAACTGGCAGCTGAGGCTTTTAAAAAATCGCGTCGGGTTAATTTAGACATTTGGGGTCCTTGTAGGGGTTGGCCTTAGGCCAATCGAATTGTTTTTATCATAGTTGTAAATGAGTAGACTGACACAGCTTAGAGCAATTACTCAAGGTGGTCAAACCAGCAATAACATGATTGTCACAGGTTAAACAAAATGTGCTAAAGTCGCTCCACTCGACCGATATTGGCCCTACCGCATTGAACGATACCCGTAAATTCTTCCCGGCATTACAAAACAACACCGCTTACCTTGATAGTGCATCAACCTGTCAGGTGCCAACAACGGTGATTGATGCCATCAGCACCTACCTGTCAACCGGTCACGGCAATGCCCAAAGGGGCATGTATCAATTCAGCGAAAACGCCAGCAATTTACATCAACTATGTCGTGAAAAAGTAGCTGAGTTTATCAATGCCCCACAGGGCAGCGACATCATTTTCACCAAAAGCGCCACCGAATCTATCAACCTAGTGGCCCACAGTTTAAGGCTGGGCTTAAGGCAGAGTTTAACGCCGGAACACAGCATTTTAATCACAGTAATGGAACACCACGCCAACCTATTGCCATGGCAGCGGCTCTGCCAACAAACCGGCGCCCGATTGAATATTCTGCCAATTAATAAGAACGGCGTACTCGACTCGTCAGCATTAGAAACATACTTAAATGACAACTGCGCCCTGTTTGCAATCACCCATATCTCTAACGTCACGGGCATAGTCAATGACGTAAAGTCGCTTTGTAAGACCGGACATCAATATAAAGTACCGGTATTGATTGATGGCGCCCAAGCGGTTGGCCACCGCCAAGTAGATGTCAGCCAAATCGATTGCGACTATTACGTGTTTTCAGGCCACAAAATGTATGCCGCGACCGGTATTGGCGTGTTGTATTGCAAATCACTGGATAACGACCCGTTAGAACCCTTATTGCTTGGCGGCGGCATCGTCAATAAAGTCACATTAGACAGCTACAAACTCAAACCGACGGTAGAGAAATTTGAAGCTGGCAGTGCCAACATGCTGGGCATAGTCGGTTTAATTGGCGCAATTGAATTTATCGACAATATCGGTTGGCCAGCATTGAATGCACATGAACGCAAAGTGAGCGGTTACTTACTGAACGCATTAAGGTCGATTGAAGGCATAAAGGTATTGCCGAATGACGCAGGCTCGGCGGTAATCAGTTTTGTCCATCAGCAGGTTCACAGCCATGATGTCGCTTCAATTTTGGCACTGGAGAATGTTGCCGTACGGGCTGGACACCATTGTGCCCAGCCTTATTTAAAGGCCATGGGGTTTAAGCATTGCGTTCGGGTGTCGTTGGGGTGTTACAGTTCTTTTGCAGATGTGGATAGGTTGGTGGTGGCACTTGGTGAAGTGGAGGTGATGTTCGCAGGGGTTTGACGGTCGTCGCTGTCGCGACGAGGGGGGGGGTAAGGCTCAACCAAATCAGTAGATTTTATGCTCCTGAAAAATCGACACTTCCAACATCCTTGTCGGTCATCCTTGATTTGGATGGTTTGATTACCTTGCAGACAAGAGCTTCACCACAAATCCAGACGTCCGTCTTATAAGAAAAAGCCACCATCCTCCCCGACCTCCACCCAACGCAACAAATAGTTGCAAAAGAAAATAACAGCTCCGCTGTACTGCGAAGCAGCAAAAAAGGCGCAATCGCGCCCAGCACAACGCACGTTGTGCTGCAACGAAGTTGCCTTAGGCGTGGCTGCGCCTTTTTCACCACAAAGTGGTGTGCAACGTCTTGTTGCAAAAGGGCGGCGGTCGGGGTGGGTGGTGGATTTTTCCTATAACACGAGCACCAAAGGTTAGATGTAAAGTCCGTAACTCGGTGAGCAGACCGTCCAAAAACAGGGATGTTTTGGCCGAGGCTTCAGGGATGAATTGATGCCGTGTCTGATCACTGAGTTACGGGCTTT
>JABSOG010001112.1 GCA_013216025.1 Algicola sp.
CAGCAGGTATGCCGCATCAAACGAATCTGGAGTCACCAGTAAAACCGATTGGTTAAAGTGATGTAAATCAATCTCGTCTTCAAAAAAGTGGTGATGAATTGGCAGTAAATCTAATCGACCTGTCATCGATTCTTGAGGCGCTTCAATGCGTTCATTATCGTCGGCCACTCTGGCCAATTCGCGAATGTTCTGGTGCTCAAACAGCTGTTTAACGGTGCCGTTGACGTTTTGTTGCGCTGCCCGTGAAACCACTTGAATCGACAAAATAGAGTCGCCGCCGAGTTCGAAGAAGTTGGCCGTGACACCAAGCTTGTCGATATCAGTTTTGAGCAACCCGGCCCAAATTTCGACCAAGGTGTTTTCGGTCGGAGAAGCCGGGGCAACATAATCACCCGATAACAACGCCGCATCTAGCGACATCGGTTGTGACAACAGCTCTTTTGTGTCAACTTTGCCGTTAGCGGTTAATGGTAATTCGTCCATCATCACAAAAAATGAAGGCACCATGTGCTCAAGCAATACCGCTTTGAGACTCGACCGCAGGGTGTTCACCAAATCATTGTTTGCGTCATTGGTTTCACTGACAACATAAGCCACCAGACGTTTCTGTCCTGGTTCGTCTTCGCGCGCCAATACTACAGAGGCTTTAACTTGTGGCAATTGAGACAACTGCTGTTCAATCTCACCCAACTCAATGCGAAATCCGCGAATTTTAACCTGGTGGTCGATACGGCCAAGATAATCAATCTCGCCACCGGGTAAAAAGCGAGCGAGATCACCTGTGCGATACAAGCGTTCGGCTTTAGCCTCAACAACATTACCTTTAACAAAGGGGTTTTCGATAAAACGACTGGCAGTCAATTCCGGCTGATTCAAATACCCCCGGGTGACACCAGCGCCACCAACATACATTTCGCCACACACGCCAACAGGCACCGGACAAAGGGTATCGCTAAGAATATACAAAGACAAATCGCCAATCGGGCGACCAATCAGGCTGCCTCGATTCGTTCGAATATCTTCAGCCAAAATCCGCCGGTAAGTCACATGAACTGTGGTTTCGGTGATCCCGTACATGTTCACCAGTTGCGGGCTGTCGTCGCCATGACGGTCTACCCAACTACCCAATTCTTGCAAATTCAGCGCTTCACCGCCAAACACCACCACCCGCAACGACAAGCGCTCGCGTCGCTGGGCATCAATGCTGCTCAGCTGGTTAAACGCGGTGGGGGTTTGGTTTAATACAGTGACTTTTTGGTCTATGAGTAACTGATAAAAATCATCATATGAGCGTGGCATCCAGCTTGGGATCACAATCAGTCGACCACCATAAGCCAACGCGCCCCACATTTCCCAAACCGAAAAATCAAAGGCGTACGAGTGGAATAAAGTCCAAACATCGTCGGCGCCAAAGTTAAAGTCACTGTGACTGGCTTTTAACAATCGAACCACATTGTGGTGCTCAACCATCACCCCTTTGGGCAACCCGGTTGAACCGGAGGTGTAAATCACGTACGCCAAATTGCTCGGCGACTGATCAGTACAAGGGGCCAAATTGGTGACAGGATAGTCTTGCAGCGGCAACTGCACTTCTTTTTCGCTAATAATCAAAGTAATACCGCTGTCGTTGATCATGTGATCTAAACGGCTTTGCGGATAATTCGGGTCTAGTGGTACATACGCCCCACCCGCTTTGAGAATGGCCAGCAGACCAATCACCATTTCTAATGAACGATCGACACTCAAACCCACCAGCGTCTCGGGTTTAACGCCTTGCGCTCGCAGGTAATGAGCCAAGCGATTGGCTTTTTCATTGAGCTGTCGATAGCTCAGTTTTAGTACTTGTGAATCAGTGGCTCCAAACACCAAAGCGATGTTGTCTGGGTTTAGCGTTACCTGTTGTTCGAACAACTGATGAATACAAGACTCTTTAGGGTAATCAACCCCGGTATCGTTTAAATCTTGCAGCAAATAGCGTTGTTCATCACAGCTTATCATCGGTAATTCGCCAATCGGTTGTTGCCCATTAGCCACAATGCCTTCAAGCAAACGGGTTAAATGTGCGCCCAATCGCTCGACGGTATCGGCTTCAAACAAACTGCGGTTATAAACAAAATTAAAACTTAAACCGTTTTGGGTCTCAACCGCATTGAGCAGCAATTCAAACTTCGACACCACTTGAGCGTTATCACTGGGCAGTGGACTCAAAGTCAAACCATCCCGCTCAAGCGTGGGCATGTCGTTGGTGTTCATTGAAAACATGATTTGAAACAGTGGCGAATGGGCGGTGCTGCGGCCTGGCTGCAAGCGCTCAACCAACTGTTCAAATGGCACATCTTGATTGGCTTGGGCATCAAGATTGACTTGTTTGACTGCGACCAAATAATCACTAAAACAAGGGTTGTTGGCGCAATCTACTCGCAGCACCAGCGTATTAACAAACAAGCCGATGAAAGGCGAATGTTCACTTTGCAAACGGTTAGCCACCGGCGTGCCAATGACAATGTCGTCACTGTTGCTGTGACGGGACAGCAATACCG
>JABSOG010001113.1 GCA_013216025.1 Algicola sp.
GTGACATAAGAGACGGATGCGTTTCAATGGGACCACCTTAAGGTAATATCATTTTTCGCTCCAAAAAGATAAAAGTTATTATTCGGTGGGGCCTTCAATCAACTTAACGACTTGACTCTTGTAGGTCTGGCCAATGGGGATTTCACTCTTATCAATCGTAATGCTGGTTGCGGTGATCGAATCGATTTTGTCCACAGCAATGAGATAGGACTTATGGACCCGCATAAAAAAATCGGTCGGCAAACTTTGTTCAAAAGCGGAGATTTTCTGATGGGTCATTATTTTGCTGCCTTTTAGATAAACCAGGCAGTAGTTACCACAGGCTTCAATAAAGTGGATGTCTCCCAAGTTGATTTGATGATGTTTTTTATCCCCTTTGATGAATATGCGCTGATTGGCATACTCTTGTCTGGCCGCCTTAATGTCGGCAGCGTTATCTTTTACCTGGCTTGGCTGAGTCGGCGCAGACTGTGTTGTTGCCTTATTAACGGCCCTTAAAAATCGTTCAAAACTAAAGGGTTTTAACAGGTAATCACAAACATTGAGTTCATAACCTTCAATGGCAAACTCCTGGTAAGCGGTGGTGACGATGACTTGTGGGCGACTGTTCAGGGTTTTCAAAAAGTCAAAACCCTTCAGCTTGGGCATATTGATATCAAGAAACATCAGCTCCACCTGGTGGTTGGCCAGATACTCCATCGCTTCAAAGGCATTGTAACTGTGATTAACCAGCGCTAGATGGGGAACGGCAGCACAATAATCTTCAATGATCCGGTGGGCGATGGGCTCATCGTCGATGATCATGTAGCGAATTTTAGGATTATCCATAGTTTAATGGGTTCGTTTTTTTCGAGCGGTTTTAAAAAGGTGCATTGATCAATGTAATTCCAATTCGAGCTGTACTTTGTAAACACCCTCCTTAGTGTCAATGCTCAGCTGATGTTGGTCAGGATACACCAAACTCAGTCGACGCTGTAAATTTTCGAGACCTATCCCCGGTGCGGTTAGCGGCTCGTCTGCATCAAAGTTATTGTCGATGTTGAACACTAACAGATGTTCGCTGACTTGCAAATTGATATTCACAAAGGCATCGCCGGTTAACTTTTCCACCCCGTGCTTGTAGGCATTTTCTAGCAAAAGGATCAGCATTAGCGGAGAGATTTGGTAGCCGTCATGATCCAGCTGCTGCTTAAACGCAATATTGACTTTTTTATGGTAACGCACCTGCTGCAATTCAATAAAATCGTTTAGATAACGGATGTCTTCAGCAAGGCTGACGTGGTCTTTTGTACCTTGATAGAGGGTATAACGCAACATACCGGACAGCTTTAAGATCAACCCCGGGGTTTTATCCGATTTTTCCAGCGCCAGTCCGTATAAATTATTGAGCGTGTTGAATAAAAAGTGCGGATTAATCTGGCTTTTTAAGTGTGCGAGCTCGGCGTCAGTGCGTTCATTTTTTAATTGTTTAACCAATTTCCACTGGCCCAAAATCCAACTGAAAATCAAATGGACCAGTAACACCCAAAAGACGAACCTCAATTGAAAGTGGGGGCCGTATGGATCGCTGTTATCGATGCCTGCGCTGTTAAAAAAATTCAAAGCCAGGAACAACGCATAGATGAAATATCCCTTTTTTGTGATTGCGTCCGCCCCGGTGACATTGCTGGACATTTTTGTCACGAAGCGTGCATGTACGTAAAACAACATATGCAGCAACAGCAAGCCAAAAGCCAATGACGCCGCCAGATTATAGTGATGACGTACTTCATGACTTTCCTCGATGATCATCATCAAGCTAACACCAATGACAACAGAAAGGGCGATATCATGTTTATTGCACCAGGTAAACAGGTTTTTCTTGTCGGCGTAATGGCCAACCAGGCAAATAAGTTTAGACAGCGACAAGATAAAAAATAACCCATAGGCCAGCATCAGATAGTAGGTTGAAAGCGTTATTCTGGCGGCACGATCACCTGCGATCACCACTATTAACAGCAGCAAGAAACAACAAATGAAGGTTGCAATGTGGGTTTTATAATCCAGTATCAATGCTGAAACACCTCGATTATGGGTCGTTTTTTTGCTCAATGATGAACGTAATCCGACTGCTTGTTTTGTCCGTGAATTGAACAATGTTATGCCCCGCCTGTTAGTTTATTTTTCCAAAGGAGTGGTTACAGCCTTTAAGAAAGCGATTTAGCAAAGCTGAATATTATACTTAAATAGCAGTCACTTATTTAGGGAGGGTTGGGCGTAGTGCTGTGCTATTTATAAACTCAGCATTCGCTTTTTCAATCTTGCCAAATCAATCGCGTTTGACCGTACGGTAAGCTTAATATGACCATATTCATAGTCTTCCTTAGTGACACTCATGCTCGCTCGGATTTCACCTATGATACCTTTAGCGGTATAGGGCACAATAATCTCATCTTCAATCATCTCATCCTGCGCAACGGCAACGATATATTTATGCAATTTACTCACATCCGACGGATTGTGGGTTGATGTCATCATGGCATCAGGAAATTCAGTCAT
>JABSOG010001114.1 GCA_013216025.1 Algicola sp.
TTGGCTATCTCAGCCCTGAGAACTTTGAAATAGAGAATGCTGCTTAGTTGAGTGTCCAATTTTACCGGTGCAGATCAGTCGTCTCTCGCAAGCTGATGAAGTTAATAATTGCTAGTATTAAGTTGAAACTAAAAACGACTGGTTGAAATGAACCGCTTAAGGCTATTTACCGGGATTTTGTTCTTTATGAATCGCTTTAAGTTCAGCAAACAAAGCGGTGTTGTCATGCTTTGTTTTCGATTGGCAAACTCGCTGTTGCCAGGCTTCGAGTTTTTGTGTGAACGTACTGCCACGCGGGGCAGATTCAAGGTTAATGAAGTCTAGTTCATCGGTGTGTGCGCCAAATGACAGGGCGTATAAACAGGCGGTCATACTCATGCTTTTGTATTCCTTATCTTGCATCATTTAATCCTCAGCTAATTCCTTAGCTACCAGCAGCGTTTTGTCGACAATCCAAGATGTCGGCTGTATTGTCATGGTAATTGTTTGGCTTTGGTGATGTTGTGAGCAAGTTCACATTTTTTGATTATTCTGTTTTGGGTCTAAAGTAAGGTCAAACCGCTTACCTCAATTTGTTGGCTTAAAGGGGTTAGGCCTATAGAGTCGACGGCCTTCAATGCACTCGATCGGCAATATACCGGAAGATGTTTAATTGTTTAAAGGACCCATTTTATGACAACACCAATGAGATTAAAACCCACAGCCGTTTTGTTCGGAGCCTGCCTTTTTGTAACAACTGGTCCAGTCTGGGCTGGCGACAAAGAAAACGCCCTGATTGACAAAGTTGTCGCTACTTATGGTGGCGACAAACTGTTGAATTTAAAAAGCTTTGTTGTCGTCGATAAATACAATTCTTTTCGTTATGGACAAAGCCAAAGCCCTGATGAAGTCGATTTGCACGCTGGGCATTCTAGTGTGACTGTCGATTTGGTCAATAAACGTAAAAACTTCCGTTGGGTACTAGGCTCTAAAGAGGACTTTAGAACCCAGCACCAGCTGTTTGACGGTAAAACGGGTTATAGCATCAAGCATACTGAGCGTACGCTGACGGAAAATGCTGGAATGACTTACAGCAGCGTCGACAGACGTCATATGTTTTATCTTGATACCGCATTGGTGTTGATGCTGAACGATAATCGTCTCAGTGCTAGTTATGAGGGCGAACAGAGTTATCAGGGGACGATGCATGATTTGATTAAGTTTAAGGCCGAGGGTAACCCCGAAATGACGCTTTTTGTTAACCGCGAAAATGGTCGGGTTGGCAAAATGCAGCGCGACTATTGGGCGGGCGGTTATTTTAATTACAGCTTTTCGGACTATGAAAAAAAGCAGGGTATTCTCTATGCGGCCAACAATTATGTAACTCGGGCAGGTCAGCCTTATAATGTTTCGGTTTCGCGTAAAATTGAGTTCAATAAAGATGTGTCGAACGAATTCAATAAACCTAAAGGATATGGCTCGCCGGGTGGCAAATCATTGGATTTTTCAAAAATGTCCACCACAAAGCTGGCAGACAATCTTTATTTGGTCGGATATGACTGGGGATTTTCAATCTTTTATTATACTGGTGAGTATTTTATTGGCGCGGGTGGTTACAAAGAACTAACCCAGCGATTTGAGGCGGTAAAAGCCTTTGTTGGCGTGGATAAACCGCTTAAATATCAAGTGGTCAGTCATCATCACAATGATCATCTAGGTGGCATGAAAGAGGCGTTTGATTTGGGCGTGACCTTTATCGTGGCCAAAGATAATATCGCTGATGTTCGGCGTATGGCCAAGGTTGATATACCAGATAATCGTTTCATCATTGTTGATGGCCAAGGCACGTATGCCGATGGTGCGCTTAAGGTGCTGGATTTCCCCAACGGTCATGCAACTCACAATTTGATGAGCTATTTCCCCTCGGCAAAAACCCTCTTTAGTGCTGATATGTTTGGCTCGCGTCAAGCGTCTGGCGTGGACAATGGTGGTGAATCGAACAAAAAGTTACGAAGCGCGTTAAAGCAGGCTGGTTTTAAAGTTGAACATTTTGCCGCTGCGCACAGTGGCCGCGTGCTAACTGCTGCTGATTTGGATAAATCGACAGGGCCGGTTATTGATGAGATTTGCCCGGCAGATTGGGCTATTTGCGAAGGGCGGTAGTCATCGGGTGAATTGATGTCTATTTATAGTGTTATAATTAACAATGACATTTACCCTAAACTTGTTCGTAGGTGATCTATGAAATTATCTCTATTAATACCGCTGGTGCTGGTGCTGGTGGTGCTCAGCGGTTGTGTTGCAACCTCGCCGAACCGGGCTGACGTACCACCAAACCTTCCTTCAGTCATGACGCTGATAGACACTGCTGACTTTGGCCCGCGTCCTGAGCTTTTACCGGTCGAACAGATTTTTACCCTGTCAGGGCCAGATAAAAGCTACTTTCAGGATTTTTATGACGCGCCTGAGCGCAAAAAAGTGTCGCCGCACATTAGGGTGTTTGATTTTCTGACCAACAAGCTTCAATCTTTTGACTACGACCACGGCACCTTTAGTG
>JABSOG010001115.1 GCA_013216025.1 Algicola sp.
CGCAAACGGACTGCAGGGTAATCCTATGCCACAGCGATCATTTGAGCTAGGGGTGTCTTATCAGTTTTAATCCAGACTGAAGTTATTCGCTAATTCTACTGCTGGCAAATCCAATTTAGCCGCCAGGCTATTATCAAAACCACTGCTGGCAGCTTGTATCATTGCGCTATAACTATCCATGGATTCAGCGCGCATTTCCCATTCATCGCTGGTGAATGTTGTCATTAGGGCATGCAAGATTGCTGTTAATGCCGGTATTTTTGTTGAATTTTCTTTAATCATACTTAACAATGCTGGTTTGGCGTCTGGTACGGCAGTATTGGCAGTGATCCCATCCAAGTGTCCGATGATTTCTTGAGTTTGGTCATCAGTCGAATCCTGTTGAGACATCTTTAAAATCATGACTGCTAGTCGTTCTTGCGCACTTTCATAATTTTCAATTGGCTGCAAAGTTGACAAGTTTATTGTCGGTGATGCACCAGCTGCACACCAAAACCCGGCTAAACGTAATAGTCCCGTTCGTGATGTGTCGCGTAGATAGGCTTTTAAAAGAAAATCAATTGGAGGAAAGAGGTCTAACCAAGGTGAAAACTTAAGATCATCGCTTAAGCCTATCGCATCGTAAAGTTTTAGCCAATCGTTTGAATTATCTAATGGGTCTTCTTGGTCAATTAAAAATCCATTCGAATAAAGGTAGTTTTCGCAAGGCAGGATGTAGGTTAATAAATCAATTGGGTTTAATAGGTGAAGTGCTTGGTTACATGTGGCGTGGAACTCAACTAATTCAGGCAACCTCCCCAGTTGTTCCCCAGCGCTATTGATGATTTGCTGCAAAAGCGATGTGGAATGTTCCATAGCAGACTTTGGATCTGTCATTGTAGTGGCTAATCTACTGCATAAGAAAGCGATAGAAAATTGCTCGTCGAGAAATCCCTTGAAAGCGTCAGCTAATTCTAAATCATTTTCTAACCATGCTTCTTGTATCTTTTTCCAATCCTCTACGTTGCCAAGCTGGCCATTGTGTGTTTTGTTAATGAACTCTTGTAATTCAAATATTGAAGATGAACTGTTAAGACAGTAAGCAATGGGCCAAGGCGAAAGAGCGGCCCAATGACGCCACTCGGATGAATTGGAATTTTTAGCTATGTTGTTTAAAGCGTTGACCAAACTGCTGATATCAAGTTCAAGTTCAAATTCGATAATACTCATTAAGACGAGCCAACTTGAATGTGTATCTTTTTGTTTGCATGACTGAAAAAGTGAATTGAATGTCTCTTTGTCAATATCAAAAGGGATTTTTGTAATTCTAAATTTCATTCCTGTTTCTTTTGAGCCGTTTTTTAATTCAATTCTCAAATGTGAATTTCTATTGTAAATCACAGTGTGTAACCATGAGTCTTTTAATGATCTCGGTGCAATCTTCTCGCAAAACTCAGGCCAGTTCGTGTCGTATATTGATAATGCTGGTATCGTTTTTTCGAGTCTGGCGACTTCAAGATGATTGACTTTAATTTTGCCTCTTTTTTCACGAATATCAAAAATCCACGTTTTTAATATTAGCCAGGCATGGTTTGCGTCATCAGGCCAGTTTTTATCAACAATCTTTGCAGCCCAAGCGTGCTGACTTTCTTCAAGATAAAGCAACAACATCCACGCAGATAAGGTCAGGTGTTGGTCACTCAGCCCAATCCAACGTTTAATATTTTCTTCATATTCACTTTGCATTGCTGGTGTAAAAATATCGGCCAGCCTTTTTGTAATGTTGTTATTGCTCGTTGGTGCAAAGCTAAGCAGCTCTAACGCACCGTCTGCAAGGTGGCGAATAAAGGTTGGTGTGCTATTAATCGATCCGCTTTCAAGTATTTCAAGCGCCAATCTGGAGCCGAGTTTACAAGCTTCATTTTGTGGCGTTTCGCGATTCAAATCAGTGCAGAGTAATCGTATTTTATCCCGGTATTTACGCAAATCAGCGTCGACAAAAAAGCGGCCAATAGCAAAAAGCAGGGTATTGCGCCAGTACGCACTATGGGCAATTATTTTGAGTCGTGTGATAATTTCACTCGAATCTACTGCGGTGATACAAGCGGCTGCCATGTACTCTTGCAAAGAGCGTACTTCAAAACTCAATCTGTCTTTTTTTCTGCTGGTTAAAAAGACCAGACGTTCATTGGCGGCGCCCAAAATCAGGTTTTTTTGTTCAATTAAATTGGCTGCTTCAAGGCCATTTTCTTGTAAATAGTTAACCACCATTTTTTCGAATTCAGCAATAGACATATCAGCTTGAGTCTCACCAGATTGTTCGGCTCTACATTGCAAAATGAAGCCAACTTCATGATGCAGGGTGTCTATTTCTGGTTTGTGTTCGTTCAATACACCATAAAAAGGCAGTACTGCTTTTTGTTGTTCTCTTGCATAAATGGTGTCGTAATAATCTTTGAACAATTGCCAGCGGCTCTTGCTGGGTTTACCGCCAGCGGTTACGACTGTAACCATAAAGGTCACTTGCAGCGGCGAGTGCATCAATTTTGCAACC
>JABSOG010001116.1 GCA_013216025.1 Algicola sp.
CCTAATGTTCGAACCCCGTGGCCACGCCGACATGTATGGTGCACTGGTGTTGCCACCTTTTACAGATGATGCAGATTGCTCCGCACTTTTTCTGCATAACGAAGGTTACAGCAACATGTGCGGTCATGCGGTCATTGCCATCATGACCTTGGCAATGCAAATGGACTGGGTTGATGTAATTGACGGCAAAGCGGCAATGAATGTCGAAGCGCCTTGTGGCCTTATCCGCGCAAAAGGTGAGTTAATTCAAGGCAAAATCACCGCCTCGTTTGAATGTGTGCCCTCGTTTGTGGCCGCATTAAACCAGCAGGTTTACATCGACAGCCTTAAACAAACCATCAACTACGATTTGGCCTTCGGCGGCGCATTTTACGCTTACGTTGATGCCAACCAAATGGACTTGGCCCTAACGCCACAAAACAATCAGCGATTAATAGCATTGGGCACCGAAATCAAACAGGCGGTATTGGCCAGCAGCGAGAAAATCGCCCACCCTTTTGAAGCAGACTTAAACGAATTGTACGGCACCATATTTATTGGCTCGCCGCTGACCGAAGCAGCCGATAGCCGAAACGTCTGCATTTTTGCCGATGGCGAGGTTGACCGCTCACCTACTGGGTCTGGAGTATCCGGCCGTATGGCGCTGCATTATGCCAAAGGTGAATTGGCTGTTGGACAAAGCATGACGATTGAAAGTATCTTAGGTTCGCGCTTTACTGGTGAAGTGGCAAGAACGCAGACTTATGGTCCATATGAAGCGGTGATCCCCAAGGTCAGTGGCGATGCTTATGTTTGTGGAGTTAATCGGTTTTTCATTCAAGGCGATGATGCGTTGCGGCATGGCTTCTTGTTGAGGTAGGTTGGTGGGCGCAACAGGTCAATAACAGCTTTAACTTAGAACAAGTTTCCGGCTTCAAAGTCCTTTATATTCCGTAAAAAAACACCTCAATGATTGGTAGAATACTGTATCGAAACAGCCCTTATTGCTCGGTTTAAACACAAACTCAGCGACAGCGTTACTTTTCAGAGCTTATACATCTAGTTGTATAATTCATCTTTTGGATATACTATAACCAAATGAAGAAAATTAAGTTTGTTGGTCACTCTCTCCACGATTTAAAAGCCTTTCCTCTGGAAGCAAAACGTGAAGCAGGTTTTCAGTTGGATAAAGTACAAAACGGATTGGAACCTTCAGACTTCAAAACCATGAAAAGTATTGGCGCGGGCGTTCAAGAAATCAGGATCCGTGAAAGCAGCGGTATCTATCGTGTGATTTATGTCGCCAAATTTGCGCAGACTGTATTCGTACTACACGCTTTTCAGAAGAAAACCAAAAAACCAGTCAGCTTGACTTGGCAGCAGCCAAAAGAGCCTATAAACAAGTGGAAGAGGCACAAAAACTATGAACAACATACAAACATTTGACAGCGTCTGGGATGCCTTAGAAAACGATCCAGTCAAGGCAGAAAACATGAAGTTGCGCTCATCATTGTTGATGACCATCACCACACGAATCGAGCAAGAAGGGTTAAATCAAACTCAAGCTGCAAAGCGACTAAACATAACCCAACCTCGTGTCAGTGCGTTAATTTCCGGTAAAATAGAAAAGTTTCGATTGGACACTCTTGTTGATTTTGCGCACAGGCTTGGTTTGCAGGTGAGTATTGAGGTTGCTGCATAACCCGCATCTATCAAATACACTCTTGCCCCAAAAGCCAAAGCCCTTTATTATCACCGTCCACTGTTTCTCATCAGAAAAATAAGCCCCATGAGCAAAAAACATTACGTTGTATGGAAAGGCGCACAACCTGGCATTTATGATTCGTGGCCCAAGGCCAAAGCGCAAATCGATGGCCGTCCCGATGCACAGTTTATGGGTTTCCCATCGCTTGAAGAAGCCGGCGTGGCGTATGAATCCCCTTACAGTCAGGCACTGTCAAAACGCACCAAAGAAAAAGCGGGCGCGACAGGCGCTGCTTCTGCTGGCAAACCCAAGGCCGCTGCCAGCTCATCAAAACCAGCGGGCAAGAAAGCCAAACCAGCCGCTAAAAAACCACCAATTGTCGCCGATATCAACATATATTGTGATGGTGCCTGCTCGCCCAACCCGGGCAAGTCTGGCACCGGTATCGCGATTTATCAAAAAGAGCAATTGGTCGAACTTTGGTATGGTTTATTTGAGTCAAATGGCACCAATAATACCGCCGAGTTAAACGGTATGCTTGAATCGCTCAAGTTGGCTGAAAATTACATTTATGATAAACAAAACGTGCAAATCTTATCGGATTCGAAATATTCCATCGACTGCATCACCAAATGGGCCAAAGGCTGGAAAGCCAAGGGCTGGACCCGAGGCAAGGGCGAAGAAATTAAAAACCTCGAAGTGATTAAAGGCTGTTTTGAATATTATGAACGATTGAAAGCCAATATCACCATCAGCCACGTTCGCGGCCACGCCAATATCGAAGGTAATGAATTGTCTGATCGCATGGCTGTAGTGGCCAGAACACAACGTGAAGTTGAATTTA
>JABSOG010001117.1 GCA_013216025.1 Algicola sp.
CCCCCACAAGAATCAAAGCAATGACACCAAAGACCACCATTGATGATAAAAAAACTGTTGAAACCCATATTTGCTGTAATGATCCTTCTTCTGATCGGCGCCGGAAGTTACGGTGTTCGATATCACTATGAAATTTTTGCTGAAAAAGCGCCGTTTTCTGATATCTACTGGCAAAACGACAAGATAATGGTGGTACATCAAGGTGAGGTTTATCAATGGATTGAGGCTGAAAATATCAACATGAACGAGGTTGTGGCTTTTGCCAAAAAAGCTTATAGACACAAATGGAAGCGCCGTATTCAGGGCGACTATTTGCGTTTGATGGATGAGCAGGGTCATTGGTTGTTTTTCTCTACGGCTGTGACGCTTAAAGATAAGCAGGGCAAGTCGTTGCAAACTCAGGTGTCGTTACTGGTAGAGCACCGGGAGTCGGTGCAAAAGAATAGTATGAATACAGAGAAAGTCATACGGGAGCACAATAAGGACATTCCTGCACATCTAACTTACCTTACCCGCCGTATCGACGGTTATCAGCGTCCGCCCAATAGTCCTTTAAGTTCTGGTGAGAATCTCGACCTAAATTTTGCCTTGCCAATGAATACCTGGCTGACTCCTACGCAGGTCATTGATGACTTGTCTGTTATGGAATATCAGATAAAGCATCACTATGCCTATGCCGATTTAAAGGGGGCTGATTACCCGCTGGCCATTGATGCGATTATTGACGACTTAGGCAATGGCATAACCAAACGAGATTTGGGTTTGCAACTAAAACGGTTACTGGCCTTATTTGGTGACGGCCATACCCGTGTGTCGATGTCGGCACTCAAAACCCCTTCGCTTATGCTGCCTTTTAAGGTCAAAAAGATTGACGATGTCTATTATGCGATCACCAAAACCGGACTGCTGAACGACGAGTACCCACAACTTGTGGCTATTGATGGTATTGCTATTGAAGACTTGCAACAACTGGCAGGCGAGTTGGTTGCCAAGGGGTCGCCTCAGTCTTATCAAAAATCCAGTTTATCTTATTTGCGCAGGTATGAATTGCTCAGGCGTTTGTTAGATGTGCCAGAGTCTTCAACAGCGCAAGTAACTCTTTCAAATCAAAGCAAGACGATAACCAAGCAAGTGACATTGCTCGGCCCCAAGCTGTTAAAAAGAGCGAGAAAAAAGAGTCATCACAAGCTGATGGATAATAATATTGGTTATTTGTATTTGCATAAAATGGAAAAATCTGACGAATATCAGGCGTGGCTGCATCAAGTTATGGATGAATTTAAAGATACCGATGGGCTAGTCATTGATATTCGTGGCAATGGTGGTGGCAGTCGTAAACCCACTTATACCCTGTTGCCTTATTTTTTAACTGAACCAAAAGTTATCAACGTTAACGCCTTTCGTATTGACGCCAAAAACAATCCTCAAGTTGATGAGCCGCTTGGCGATTTAGAAAAACGCATGGCTTATCCGGGTAATTCTGTCCATTGGAATGGGGCTGAAAAACAAGTGATAGACAATTTTTTGCCGAGCTTCACCCCGCAGTGGTCATTGCCTCAAGGCAAGTTTTCTGACTGGCACTTTTCGGTGGTATCCCCAGCAAAAACACATTACAACAAACCCGTTACTGTACTGATGGACGCCGGTAACTTCAGCGCCTCTGACATATTTTTGGCCGCTTTTAAAGGCACCAAAAACGTGACTTTGCTGGGCACGCCAAGCAGTGGCGGCAGTGGATATGCCCGGGTGATGTTTCTTCTTCGCTCGGGATTGTTTTATCTGCAATCGCAAATGGCATCGTTTCAACCCAATGGTCAGCTTTACGATGGTAACGGTGTAATGCCCGATGTACGTGTCGATGCGGTGTTGAGTGATTATATTGACGACAACGACCGGGTTTTGGCGTTGGCATTAAAGATGCTGACCACCTTGTAGCGTGCTTTCGCTCGCGCCTGTTAAAAGCTTGGTTTTCCTGGCTTTTATTCGTTTGCGGCCAATGGCGGTTAAAAACGATGAACCGAATATGGCGATCATTGATCGCAACTGGTGATACAATCGACCTTATATCATCAGCCACCCAGTTTGAGCCATGTTATCTGTTTGTATTGAAACACTAAATCAGCGGTCGTCGACCGATACCATCGTTGTGGGCACTGGCCCCGGCGGTGCAACTGTGGCTAAGTCGGTGGCCGAGGCGGGGCAGTCGGTGGTGATGTTAGAATGGGGCGATGCCGCCCCGTTACGGGGTGAATTGGGCCAAATGGTAGGCATTGCCGGGGTGCCGGGCAAGGGGGCTTTTGTCAATTCGGACTTGTCGTTGCTGATGCGCGGCATCACCGTTGGTGGCACTTCAACCATCAACTTTGCCACCGTTATGCCGCCTCCACTTACGATGTTCGACAAATATGGTGTTGACCTTCGCGCTGATGTTGAGATATTACGTCAACAATTACCCATCAATACTTTGCCAGATCACCTCATTGGCCCTTTGGCCAGTCGCATTCAAACGGGTGCAAAATCTCTTGG
>JABSOG010001118.1 GCA_013216025.1 Algicola sp.
AATGTGCCTTGTGCCTATAGTAACGCATTGGGTGATCCTCAAGCTACAGGTTATCAGGCACTGGGTGATCCACAAGCACCGATATTCAATGCCAACCCGGGTGATCCGACGCGGTTCAGGGTATCGCAGCCCAATGGTGCCGATCAGCATGTGTTTGAATTGTTTGGTCATGTCTGGCAGGAAGAACCCTATAATAAAGGCTCAACGGTGATCACCAATAATCCGACCTCTCAGTGGCAGGGCGCAAGAATGGGACTCAGTGCGGCTGACCGTTTTGATATTGTGTTGCCAAGTGCCGGGGGCACATTCAAGGTGCCGGGGGATTATTTGTTCCGTTCTTTTCCTGGAGGCGATCAGATGCAGGGGATGTGGGGCATTTTCAGGGTAGGTGATCCTGAGGAAGCCTACAATGACAGTAATGCTCCGTCGATCTGCAGACCGTCGAAGTATTCTAATCAATAGTAGGAGAGGTTGCTGATGTCAATGATGAAAACGTCTGTGCGGGTTACCGTATTTGCTTTACTGGCAAGGGTTGCAATGATGCTGTTGGGGTTATTTGCCGTGACAGCCATTGCACAAGACTTTGAGCAAAATGGTATCAAGGTGCATTTTAACCTGGAGCCACTGGCCCGGCCCGGGGCCAGACCGGTGGCCGATGTCGACGCGGCTTTTCGATTTGATATCAGCGATGCCACTGGGGCGGCGGTATCTGGCGCTTATCCTGCGGTTTGGATGCAGCGCCGGGCAGAAACCATGCCGACCGGCAAAAGCGAGTGTCAGAATATGGTCAAGAGTTTTATCGGCGGTTCAGTGATGAGCCAGCCGACCCTGAACCTCAATGTGTATTATGTTTTAGTGATGAACGATGATGCCAGTATTTCGGTGGTGGATCCGCTGTTTGGTTTTGGTGGCAGCAATTTGCTGAACATGATCCCGTTGTCGAGCCCAGGTTACGATTGGGCCATGTCTGAGCAGCAAAGCCGGTTATTGGTCAGCCTGCCAGAATCAAAGAAACTGGCTGTGGTGGATATCGCCAGCTTTAAAGTACTCACCGAGATTGAACTGGGCGTCACGCCTGACAGGGTGGTATTACAGCCGGACCATCATTATGCCTGGATTGGTTATAACAGCAGCGGTGCAAACGGCGGCGTCTTGGTGATTGATGTCGGTGCAGGTAAGCTGGCCAAGCGTATTGCAACCGGTCCTGGCAAGCATCAAATCAGTTTCGCCGCCGACAACCGTTATGCTTTTATCGCCAGCGATTTGGATGGCAGGGTAACTGTGGTCGACATTGCCAAACTCGAACAAGTAAAGGACATTGATGTTGGTGGCAAGTCGGCTGCTCTGGCTTATTCTCCGGCAGCCGATGCCCTTTATATCACCGACAGCCAAGGTGGGTTTATTATAGGCATTAACGTCAAAACCTTGGAAGTTAACTCACGTACTGATGTTGCGCCGGGTTTGGGGCAAATTCGCTTTGCCCCGGGTGGACGATTTGCGGTGGTGTTAAATCCTGTTAACGACATGGTGTATATTTTCGATGCGGTTAATGATCGTATCGTTAAAAGCGGTAAGGTTGAAGAAGGCCCGGATCAGGTCAGTTTCAGCGATACTCTGGCCCACATTCGTCATCGCGGCAGCGAAACGGTGTTTATGCTGTCGATGGACGTGATCACCGATCCCGATGTGGCGATGCAGGTGGTTGATTTTCCGGCAGGAGAGTCAGCCTTTGGTATGGCCACTACACCGGCGGACGGCATAGTGCAAACACCGGGAGAAAATGCCGTCTTGGTGGCCCATCCGGTGGATCGGCAGGTGTACTACTACAAAGAAGGCATGGCGGCCCCGATGGGAAGCTTTAACAATTTTAACCGCAGGGCCCGTGCCGTATTGGCGGTTGACCGTACTTTGCAGGAAACCAAAGCCGGGCGTTATGAAACAGTGGCCCGCTTGAATGATGCCGGGGTTTACGATGTGGTGTTTTTTATGGAGTCGCCAAGGGTGGTTCACTGTTTTGCCACCACCGTATCGCCCAACAAAGAACGACAAGCGAAGTTGCCACACCAGATCATTGCCCAAAGGCTTTCGTCGGGAACAGTAACCAAAGGGAAAACCACGACGTTGCGTTTTCGCTTGCGGGATGCCCTGCTTGGCACGCCTATCACCGGGTTGGCCGATTTGAGTGTGTTGACTGTACTGTCGCCGGGTATCTGGCAAGACCACCAACCCGCCAAAGAATTGGGCGATGGGGTTTATTCTGTTGAGCTGCTACCGCCGAGATCTGGTGCTTATTATGTCAGTTTGGATAGCCTGTGGCGCAGCAAAAATCTGGCACCACCGGGTATGCTGATGTTTCAGGTCAGTGCCGCTGAGTAATCTGTTATCGTCCGGAAAGATACGTCCATGATATCTTCCCGGAAACCGCTGTGTTCAAGCAAGTGGAACTTCGCTTACATTTCAACAAGTTGAAATGGCAGGTCATCCGTGACCTGCATAGCCAGTGCCGACCAAGATCAAA
>JABSOG010000111.1 GCA_013216025.1 Algicola sp.
ACTACTCAAGCGCAATGACTAGCTCGACAGTTTCACCATAAAAAGCGTCACCAGCCTGCTAGCAGGCTCAGGTGATACCTTGTGGATTGGTACTGGCCATTTTGGCTTGTTTAAATACGCCAAGGGTAAGCGTTCGATGATCCAGTTCAAAGAAGTGCAAACCGCGGATAAAACCATCGCATTGATTTATCAAGATGACAGGCAACTGATATGGGTTGGTATGAGCATTGGTGGCGTCTTTCAGTTCGACCCCACTCGTGAAACAGCCAAGGCATATCAAGCCAATGAAGATGATAAAAACAGTCTTAGTCATGATCAGGTGGCTCAGGTTTATCAAAACAAAGATGGCGACATTTGGCTGGCCAGTAAAAAATACCTCAATAAACTCAATGATGTTAGTGGGGGGTTTGACTATTTTGGTGTAAAACAGGGGCTTAACAGTAATGATATCAAAAGCATTGTTGAAGATAACAGCGGAGATATCTGGTTGGGCACTGCCGCTGGTATTTCGCAATATCGCAGTCTTGAAGAACGTTTCACCAACTATACGATGAGTGATGGACTTGAACAAAATAGCTATTACTTTGAGGCGGCAGTTAAAGACAACAGGGGTAACGTCTATTTTGGTGGTAAGCACGGCATCGATAGGATCACGCCCTCGCAAGCCAACGTCAACCATAATTTACCCCCGGTGAGGATCACCAAATTGTGGGTCGACAACAAAGCCGTGAAGCGCTACGCCTTTTTACCGGGTAAACCGCTTAAATTGGATTACCAGGTCAAAAATATTCGTTTTGGTTTTGCCGCGCTGGATTTTAAAGATCCGCAAAAAAATCTCTACACCTATCGGCTTATTGGTTTTGATGATGCTTGGTACGGCGGCGGGGTTGAGCATCATGCCAGCTATACCAGTCTTGATCCGGGCACCTATACCTTTGAAGTTAAAGGCAGCAACAACAGTGGGGTGTGGAACCCGGTGCCCAGTCGTTTTACTTTCACCATTACGCCACCTTTTTACCGCACATTGTGGTTTTATTTGTTGTTTGGTGTGTCGGCCACTTTGTTTATGGTGGTCAGGTCATATAAATACCGGGCACGTAAACGGGCGTTGCAATTGGAGGTTGAAGAAAAAACTGCCGAATTACGTGTGCTGGGTGAAATCGGCAAACAACTGAACGCGACCTTAGACATGGAATCGATTTTCATGCTGTTGCACCAACATCTACGCAATATATTAGATGCTCATGCTTTTGCGATAGGCATTCTCAACAAGGACGCCTCGCAAATCGACTTCAAACTCATTGTCGAAGGCGACACCCGGCTGCCACCCATCGCTGAGCCGATGCATGGCAGTGGTAAATTGTCGGCTTGGTGTATCAAGAACGAAAAAGAAGCCATCGTCAACGAGTTCAAAGATGTGCACCAATATTTGACCATTGCCAGTCGACCTTCGGCGGGCGACCAAATGGAATCTATTGTTTACCTGCCGTTGCGCGACAACAGCGGTAAAATAACCGGTTGTATCACCATGCAAAGCCCTCGAAAAAATGCCTACACACTGGCACAAATCGACATGCTGAGAACACTGGCCAGTTATACGGCCATTGCCTTGAACAATGCCAGTGCTTATGCTCAAGTTGAGCAAAGCAATGCCGAAATTCTTGCCGCACAACAGCAACTGATAGAGTCTGAAAAAATGGCCTCGTTGGGTGAGTTGACCACTGGTGTCGCGCATGAGATCAACAACCCGACCAACTTTGTTCATGGCTGTGCCCAGTTGTTGCAAACAGAATTAGTCGAATTTCAAGATTTTATCGATACTCTGGTGACCGATGAAGCGGATCAGGCGATTATCGACAGTTTTGCCCAACGTTTTGGGGCTTTATTTAAACATTTAAATACCATTGTTGATGGCAGCCAGCGAATAAAAGCCATAGTGCAAGATTTACGGGCGTTTACCCGGTTGGATGAAGCCGAGATAAAATCGGTTCATATTGGCGATTGCATCACCTCGACCTTAAATCTCATTAAAGCCAAATATGCCCAAGACGTGACGTTTGAAACCAGTTTTGAGGTCAACCCGCTGATCAAATGTCGTCCTTCGCGGTTGAATCAGGTGTTTATGAATATTGTGGTTAACGCCTGCGATGCCATCACCGAAGAGGCTAAAAAGCCGGTTAATGGTTTGGTCAAAATCACCGTCAGCGATGCCGGCGATACCATTCGTATCGTCATCAAAGACAATGGCAGCGGTATGAACGCCAAGACCAAAGAAAAACTGTTCGAACCTTTTTACACCACCAAACCTGTGGGCAAAGGCACGGGCCTGGGTTTGTCGATATCATTTGGTATTATCAGCGACCACAACGGCACCATCAAGGTGTACTCCGAACCGGGTCATGGCAGCGAGTTTGTGATCACCTTGCCGGTAATGGACTGAATCAAGGGGCCAGAGCACTTGATTGGTTAAAATTCACAATAAAATCATATGGTTAAATTCAAGGGGCCAGAGGTAACCCAAAGAAGAGTAATGTGTTGATAAACCGGGAGGAACGATGTCACAGTTAAAAAATCAATTCATTGGAATATTCGTCATCAGACAAGCGATTCTAGTACTCTTCATAGTCATTTGTGTCGGTGTTGCATTCAATATTATTTTGTGGGCAAAAAAACCAGATATGCGGCCTTTACTTGATGATATGCGTGAGGCTCAGGCAGCCAAAATCGTTGATGTGCTAGAACAACAGGGCATTCGTTATAAGGTTGATATGGACAATCACAAGTTATATGTCGTCGAAGAGCGCAGTATTGAGGCCAGACTGGCTTTGTCTCGTGTCGGTATTATTATCGAGTATCCACCTTACTGGGGAGCCGTCGAAAAGCCGAAAATATCTGGCGAAGCCGCTTTGGCGATACCGGTATACGAACAACTTTGGTTTAAAAAAATTGTCCGTTTATTCGCGGCTGCAATGGTGATTATTGCGCTTATTTGGGCTTTAATTCGACCAGTATTACGAGTGTTAATGTATCCTGACGATATTGATGAAGCGCCAAAACCATGAAGGAGGCATTGCTGCAAAAGTTGGGGTTGACGGCGATATTGGGTTTCGGTCTTGTTTTCGTCGGCTGTGTATTTTTGTGGGCTCAAGAACCTGACCACACGCTGCTTCTTGGGCGTTTGCACACCACACAAGCCATTAAAGTGATTGATGTGCTGGAGCAACAAGATATCGAATATTATGTTAATCGTGGGTTCCTTCTTGTCAGTCCCCGGGACTTTAAGACAATTAAGGTCGCTCTTCACAGGGCGGGCATTAACATTGACGACGCTGCATTTTCAAATCGATTTAAAGGTAACAACAACGAAGATTCAAAGCCTCTCCATATTGGTCAACAACCTTGGTTCATGAAGCTAATGCGTTTGCTTATGGCGACGATGGTGTTTATTGTTTTGATTCTTGTGGTCATGCGGCCAATGGTAAAAGATTTAATCGCCCTGAATGACACAGATAAAGACAATAATGAGGCGGTGCATCATGACTGAGATTAAAAGGCCTGTTGATGGCTTTGAAGCGCTGAGACAAGGCACCTTGGTACTGGCACTCGTCATTTGTTTAGGCATAGCGATTTCAATCATTACATTGTCCTTAAACTCAGCGCCGCCAATGCGGCCTTTACTCAACAATCTGAGCGTTGCCGATGCACCAAAAGTGATGGACGTACTTGACGAAAACAAGATTTGGTATCGGATGAACCTCTCGCGTCATATGCTGTATGTCAGCAAAGAACAAAGTGGGCAGGCCCGAACTGTTTTGGCAACAGTGGGTATGGTTGTGGAGTATCCAAAATTCCACGGCAAAGTTATCGTTAAACCCTCTGTCGTTGATTATTCGAAGCTACCAATATATTTACAGCCTTGGTTTGATTTGGTCATTAGGCTATTTGCGGGCTTTTTAGTTATTTTCACACTGACTTTTGCGGTGTTGCGACCGGCATTAAAGGCTTTGATTGGTTTGCTAAAACAACCACTCGGCAAAAACTCCGATTAATGGACTGAGCCAATTATTATTTTTCCACTGGAGTTTGCATGTCACGATTAACCAATCGATTGCTTGAACTATCAGCCTTCAGGCAGGCGATTCTGATATTCGCCTTAGCCATTTCTATTGGTATTGGCATTGAATCTAGTGTGGTTTCGTTGACAAAAACGCCAGTAATGCGCCCTTTACTCAATAACTTGAGCGCTGCCGATGCACCAAAAGTGAGGGAGGTACTTAATGAAAACAAGATATCGTATCGTATAGACCTCTCGCGTAAAATGCTGTACGTCAGCATAGAACAAAGCGAGCAGGCGCAGGTCGCTCTGGCGAGTGTGGGTATAGAGGTGGAATCAAGGGGTCAGAGACGTTGATTGTTATGAATATTTCTCTAAATCAATAAGTTAGAATCAAGGGGTCAGAGACAACCAAATCAAGGCCAGCCAAAAATAACAGCTATATTTCATGTGACTCTGGCCCCTTGATTTTAACTTTTTGATTGTAAACGGTTTATTCGATTTTCAAGATCTCTGACCCCTTGATTCTCTGATTCTAAATAGCTTCTCGGTCATGAAAAATCAGTGTTGTTTTGGTCACGGTCAAACGTTTGTCTAGTTGCAGGCCGAGTAAAAAACTTGATGCTTCAACTTTGCTGACACTGGCCAAATGGGCGTACTCTTCAACCGTGATAATCGCCACCCATTCACCCGGGTTTTCAACTGACTCATGAGACTGTGACAGCACGGTATTGATAAAAAACTTCAACCTAGTGTTCTCATCAGCGTGGGCATAATTAAACGCGCGTTCGCCAAAATCGCGTAATCGTTTGGCGAGTATTTGCAGTAAACCCTTGGCATAATGGGGGTCTTCATTGGTTTTTTGCCAAAAGGTTTTGCGGTTCAGTACAATGAGCTCGGTTTTGGTGGTCGCTATGGCTGTCGCTGAACGCGGGTGATCATCAATCAGTGGCAGTTCGCCAAACATCGAACCTGCATCGAGGGATTCGATAACCATCGATTTTTTTATATCTGGGTCCCATTGCGACAGGTGCACTCGACCTTCACTGATGAGATAAGCCTCGTGGCCAATTTCGCCCTGATTAAAGATTTTAGTGCCTTCTTCGACGACCAAATATTCAAAACAACCGCTGAAGTTTTCCATCAGGTCGTGTTTGTCTTTAAACTCGCCAAACGCCCAATCGTAAATCGGTTCGATCCGGCTGCCCATTGGCACTATATGGTCGCCAATAGCTTTACTCCAGATTTTGTCCGACAAGGCCTTAAATTGGAGGCGCTGATAAAGTGCAGCGGTATCGATACTGACGTTAGAAATCAGGTGAGTTACGCCCCACGAATGACAAACATCGCAACCTAATTTGAACAAAGCACGAAATAAACCCCGGCGACCGCGCCATTGTTCGGTGATAGCCAACATACTGGCGCAACAAAAAACGGCTGTTTGATTGTTGCTTTGTAACTGCTCGCTCACTTGGCTTCGATACGGGCTAAAGTCAAAATGTTCATCCGCAGGTAACAAAATTGCTGAATCTAGATTGATTCGAATGGTGCCAATGGGATCGTCTTTGATGTAGGCAATGATATTGATGGCATTGGGTAAAGTGTCAAATTGGTCGACGATGATGTTGCCTTTTAGATTTTCAAAGCGACCTTCTTCTTTGGCGTAAACCTGATAACGCAGTTTGTAAACATCGTTCAATTCTTTTGCTGTTTCGGCAATTTTTATTTTAATCGGCATGACTTACTTTTACTCACTGCTGTTCGGTTGTGCTGATGGCTTCGTTACCATGAAAAGTGATCTCTTTTTTGTTGAGTTTCAAGTGGTTATCCAACTGCAAGGTCAATAGGAAACTGGCCGCTTCTTTTTGTGGCGCACTGGCCATATAAGCAAACTCTTCGATGGTGATTTTGGCCACGAAGTCGCCAGGAGATTTGACCGATGCTACTGCACTTTCGAGCACTTTGTTGATGAAGAAGGTCAACCGAACATCAACACTACCATGGGCATAAACAAACGCGCGTTGGTCGATATCACGTAATCGAGAGGTTAATATTTTCAACAAACCTTTGAGGTATTGCGGGTCTTGATGGGCTTTTTGCCAGAAAGCTTCACGGTTTAATACCACCAGTTCGACATTACTGACCGCTTTGGCGGTGGCTGAACGGGGTTGGTCATCAATTAATGACAGCTCGCCAAACATATCGCCGCGTGACAGGGTGGCCAGACTCAATGATTCATCAGAATCTGGATCTGAGCGAGAAATATTGACCATGCCTTTACTGATTAAATAGGCTTCATCCCCTGGTTGGTCTTGAAGAAAAATGTCCGATCCGGCACTGACCAGCAAATATTGAAAGCAACCGGTGAAGTTTTCAAGAAAATCGTGCTTGTCGGCAAACGCGCCAAACGCCCATTCATAAATGGGTTCAAAAATGTTGCCCATTGGGATAATGTGCTCGCCAATTTCGGGTAACCACACTTTTTCGGCCAGTTCTTCAAAGCGCAGGCGCTTGTACATAGCAGCAGTTTTGACGTTGACGGTTGAAATAATATGGGTGACGTCCCACGAATGGCCGACATCACAGCACATTTTAAACAAAGCCCGAAAAACATCCCGGCGGTTTCGCCATGGCTCAGCAATGGCTAACATGCCAGCGCTGCCAAGTAATACCCGTCCATCGCCTTCTTTTGCCTGTTCAGCGACCCGTTGGCGATATTCGCTGAAATCATACATCTCATCTGAGGGCAGCAAAATTTCTGAGTCGAGGTTGGCGCGCATGGTGGCTACGGGGGTGTCGCCACTGTAGGCGATGATGTTCGCACAGCCGGGTATGCTGTCAAAATGATCAGAGATCATATTGCCGGGCATATCCTTGAAATAGCCCTCACCTTCTACGTAAACCTGATACCGTAATTTGTATACATCGGTCAGTTCTTTGGGGGTTTGTGCTACTTTAACTCGTATTGCCATAGTCGGTTACTTGGTGTGGTTTTAGTGTAATGAATATAGCGGGTATGATGTGGATTTGAAAGGGGATTATGCCCATGTGACCTCAACATACGGAATTCAGAGCCTCTGAATAGTTTCAATTCAAGGCGCATTGGTGCAGGAAGGGCCATCCCTTTCAAAGCAATGGAACGATGAGGTGGAATTGTTCAGAGGTTCCCTTCGGATGGGTTTAAAAACGTTTTATGCTGCGTTAAATAACTTTGATTTAGATGACTAAACCGGCAGTCATTCGTCTTGCCTAAAACGTTTTTAACTCCCACTGAATCCGTATGTTGAGGTCACATGGGCATAGCGCGGCAGCGTCCTTGCTACCTTGATTTTTTATTGCGCAATTGGCCAACAACTAAAAGCAAAGCAGTAGAGTTAAAGTAACAATACAACGAATCAACATAGCCACGTTCTATTATTATCAATTTTACAAAAGAAGGGACGAAAGAACGTGTCACCAGTCCCAGTGATTAAATCTGGTCTAGACTTACCTTGCAAGGCATTTTAATAAATCTGCTCTGGCCGCTTTATTTGGTGCCATGTAGTGGCAAAACACAGGTCGAATTAATTGGGCATTTCCCACGCCTCATTGGGAGGTCGTTTATTCACTTTGGTCAACGGGGTTTTCAGTATGAACACTTTATACGACAACATTCTAGGCACGATTGGCAATACACCTATCGTTAAAATCAACCGAATGGCCCCAGATGGTGTGAACATTTACGCCAAACTGGAATTTTTTAACCCGATGGCCTCGATAAAAGACCGGTTGGCCCTTGGCATCATTGAACAAGCCGAGCAAAGCGGGGTATTAAAACCGGGGCAAACTGTCATCGAAGCCACCAGTGGCAATACTGGCATCGGTCTGGCGATGGTCTGCGCACAAAAAGGTTATCCGCTGGTGGTCACCATGGCCGAGAACTTCAGTGTTGAGCGGCGCAAAATGATGCGATTTTTAGGGGTTAAAGTGGTTTTGACCCCAGCGGCACAAAAAGGCAGCGGCATGTTGGCCAAAGCAATAGAGTTGGCAGACAAACATGGCTGGTTTTTATGCCGTCAATTTGAAAACGAAGCCAATGCCGACATGCATTCGCGTACAACGGCACCAGAGATTTTATCGGCCTTTGGTGATAAATCGTTAGATTACTGGGTCACCGGGTTTGGCACTGGCGGTACATTAAAAGGCGTATCGCGGGTATTTAAAGAAAAAAGCCCCAACACCAAAATAGTGGTGTGCGAACCAGACAATTCACAACTACTGGCCAGCAAAATCCCTCAGCCAGACAATATCAGCCACCCCAATTTTAGACCGCATTTGATGCAGGGTTGGACGCCAGATTTTATTCCTAAGTTGAGTCAAGATGCGCTCGACAATGATTGTATCGACCAGTTAATCGCCATTGCTGGCAACGATGCCATTCAATGTGCGATTGGCTTGGCAAAAAAAGAAGGTATTTTCGCCGGTATATCCTCAGGTGCAACCATGGCGGGTGCCATTCAAATTGCTCAAACAGCGCCGCCGGGCAGCAACATATTGGTGATGATCCCTGATACTGGCGAGCGCTATTTAAGCACGCCGTTGTTTGACGGTATAGAAGAACAGATGACAGAAGCCGAGCTTGAGATCTCTAAATCTACGCAAGGTTACCGTTTTGATATCGCTGCGCCACCTCCACCTGCCAAAGACGCTGAACCGGTAGAAATCGACGAGCAGGCAAAACAGTTTATGCACGATATCACCCACGATATGCAAAATCCGGTGGTATTTTTTGCCTTGGAATGGTGTGAGTTTTGCTGGTCTGTGCGCAAGTTTTTTGCCCAATGCAACATACCTTATGTGTCCGTTGATCTCGACTCAGTCAAATATCAGCAAGATAACCAGGGCGGAAAAATCCGTGCTGCATTGAGTGCGCAAACAGATTGTGTCACTATTCCCCAGTTGTTTGTTGGCGGCAAGTTTGTCGGTGGGGCAACGGATGTCTTTGACGGCTACAAAAATGGCGAGTTTCAAAAGGTGCTGGCGGCCAGTAACGTTGATTTTGATAACAAAGACGTTGATCCCTACAGCTTTTTGCCCAAATGGTTACAACCACGCTAAAAGTTAAGCGAATTGCCCGAGTCACTTTAGGTAGGTAAAACTATGATCAACTTTTGTCTGTCAATAAACAGGAACCATAATGTTATCTGAACAACTTATCAATAAAGTCATTAGCGCTACAAAGCTATACGAAGGCGAAGTGCCTTATATGTACTTAGATTCTAAAGGTCTGGTCACTGTAGGCGTGGGTTTTTATATGCCAAACAGCGATGACGCGACCCAGTTTGCATTTAACAAGCCGGACGGCAATGGGGCAACCGCTAGTGAAATTGCAGCGGATTATGCGGTTGTACAACAGATGGAAGCCAACCGAATTGCTTCTTATTATAAACGAGAAGCCGGTTTGACCATGACTGAAGATGCGATTAACACCAAACTGGCTGAAGAAATAAACAGTTTTGGCGGTGAATTGGCGGGCATTTATTCAGACTTTGATGGGTTCCCCGATAATGTTAAACAGGCCCTGTTTGATATGATCTTCAACCTTGGTGCTACTAACTTGAGAAAAGGCTGGCCAAGTTTCAACAAAGCGTTGGCCAATGCCGATTGGGCAGAAGCGGCTAAGCAAAGCCATCGTCGTGCACCAGTCAGTGAAGCGCGCAATGATTATGTTAGTAACCTCTTCTTGAGTGTTTAAGGCTTAGAATTACCGCCCCTATATATAGTGGGGGAAATTCGACTATATATAGTGGCTTCGATTGGGGCTCGACGAAGCCCCACCCCAATACCTCAATAAATTTCTACTCAGTATCAAACTATCGTTAGAATCAATTGGCTACCAACGTAGAGCACAGCAGAATATAAACCTGTTAAAGCAGTGGTCTCGAAGACGCAGGATATATTTTGAGAGAATGCTGTTTTCATGCTGTTTGCCTTGGTTCTGTTGGATTGCTAGATAACTTGGAACGAATTTTATCGGTTTCAATGGGATTTGGTTCGATCAAATCAGACAAGGATTGGCAGTTTTACGACAAAATGGCGTTTATGGTGGTAAAAACTGACAAAATACCGATATTTCGCTCGAATAAAGGTAATATTATGTGACAGAACCCTCAAACGTAGCGTGCATTCCATGTACGAATAAAATCATTCCAACCTATCCATCAAATCATATAAATAAAATACCCTTAAAGGAACGTATGTTAACAAGTTAATGTGGCAGCAATATTCTGGCTATCATTAGAGTGAATATAATGTGAATTATAATTCACTGAGGCTTTGTTGGATAGAAGCATGTGGGTTGGTGGTTAAATCGGTTTGTATCGTGTTTAACATCAATGAACATAATCCCTATTTTACTTCCAGACAATATAAAACGTCAGTTAGCTTGATTCTATTTTGAACGAATCCCATGTAAGCTATTGATAACTAACGATTGGTTGGCTTGTTTTGGTTGTATTTAGTCCCTCTAAATGTTTATTTGTTATGAAATTCATTCAACCAAAAAATAATTTAAAATTATTTTTACACCACCAAACAACGCTAGAGCGCTTGATTCCATTAGATTTATCGGATTTTTGAAGGGACATTTTAGACGCTATTTTTAATATTAATTCAAAAAAAGAGTTGCACTGGTGAAAGTCAAATGTTAAAAATGTCACATCGTTTTAACAAGCGGCTTAGCAAAAACTTTAATTACAGCCTTTAACTCAGGCAAGAGTACAAAACGTTATCAAGCTCAGTTATTCAATAAGATTTAACAAGCTTATCTACAAGTAAGATTAGAAACATAAAACATATAAAACTATAAATTTAACTAAACAGGTAGTGTACAAATGAACAAATCTAAAGCGGTATTATTAACAGGTCTTTTGGCTTTCGCCATTGCCCCAGTATCAGCAGCAGTCAACAAAGAAGTTAAGATTGGTGCTCAAGGCGCAGCACACGCTTTTGGTCTGAACGCTGACCACAAATTCGAATCTTTTGGCAAATTTGATACTGTCAAAGGCACCAGCAAATCTAAAATGACGTTGACTTATAAAAACGTTGAAGTGTACGGCATTCACGCTGTTGGCGAGAAGAACAGCAACGGTGATTTGGTTGCAGCCCAAGGCGCAATGCAAAGTTTCGCTGGCGTTGATATGAAAGCCAAAATCTCTAAAGCACACGCCATTAAAGCATTGAAAGACCAGTTCGGTTCAAGCAACATTCAAAACGTCAACATTCGTTTGGTTGTTGATGCAGCGTCTGGCCAATTGGCTTATGTTGCTGATTTTCTTGACAATGATGTACTACAACGTCCATGGGGCGTGATTAACGCGGTCAGCGGTAAACTATTGCGTTTTAACGACATGTTGGCCCATAAAGGCAAGCCAGGCGGCGGCGGTGGCAACGGTGGTGGCGGTAACACTTCGACTACACCTGCTGAAGCCACAGGCCCAGGCGGCAACGAAAAAACGGGTCAGTACTACTACGGTGTCGACTTCCCAGCTTTGACAGTAAGTGCTGATGATTCAGGCAACTGCTACATGGAAAGCGAAAACGTCATAACGACCGACATGGGTAACTCAACCCGTCGTGGTTCTTTGTTCCAGTTCACTTGTCCTGAAAACTCTTACCAAGCGGTTAACGGTGCATATTCTCCACTGAACGATGCACACGCTTTTGGCAACGTTATCTTTGATATGTTCGGCGACTGGTATGGTGTTGTTCCATTGACTCAAAAGCTTGAAATGCGTGTTCATTACGGCCGCAACTACGAAAACGCTTTCTGGGATGGTACTGCAATGTCATTTGGTGACGGCGCAACCACTTTCCACCCATTGGTTAGCCTTGACGTATCTGCACACGAAGTTGCTCACGGTGTAACAGAACAGCGTTCAGGTTTGGTTTACTCAGCACAGTCTGGCGGCATGAACGAAGCGTTCTCAGACATGGCGGGTGAAGCGGCTGAAAACTTCATGCTTGGTGCTAACGACTGGATGGTTGGTGAGCAAATCTTTAAGAGTGCTGGTGCATTGCGTTACATGATAGACCCAACTCAAGACGGTCGTTCAATCGGTCACGCTTCAGACTATACCTCAGGTATGGATGTACATTACAGCTCAGGCGTTTACAACAGAGCGTTCTACTTGTTGGCGACAACGAACGGTTGGTCTGTACAATCTGCATTTGGCGTAATGCTGCGTGCCAACGATTTGTACTGGACTGCTAACTCTACTTACAACGCTGGTGCGTGTGGTGTTGAATCAGCGGCTTCAGATCTTGGTTTGAGCGCTTCTGACGTAACAGCTGCTTTCGCTACTGTTGGTGTTAGCTGTCAGTAATTGTTTGATTTAAAACATTAAAAAAGCCCCGCATTCCGGGGCTTTTTTTTGTTTAAAATCAAGGGGTGGGGCTTCGAATGGGGCTGGAGGAACGGAGGCGGTTGAAGGGTGGGGCTTCGTTAGGGGCTGGAGGAACGGAGGCTAGGCAACAGGGGACAGAGCAGTCGTCAAAAACATGGAACTGCTTCGCGTTCGCAGTTTTTGCGATCTGGTCTGTCCCCGGCTGGTGGTGGCTGGTAAAATATTTTTAGGCGTTCGAGAAAAGCTGATCTTCCAAGGTCTGGCCTTTAATCAACTGATGGTAACTCCAGCCATTTTCGGCGATACATTCCAGTAGTCGCTGGTCTAAATCTAATCCTTCCGCCATATCATATTTCAACACAAATTCGTTCTTTTGCGAGTGAGTCACTTCATTAACACCCGGCAGGTTTTTGAATATCAGGGTTGGGTCGACATTGCCGGTGGTATCCATTTGTATGGTCAGATAACCGGTTTCAGACTTGGATGAAATCGTCGAGTGTTGGCTGATTTCGCCCATCTCTAAACAAAGTACGGTTTCGCTCAGTCTTTCTAACTCGTTGAGGTTGTGTGAGCTGATGATAAAAGTAGTCTGATCAGACAGCTCTGCCACCATTTGGCGGATGTTTCTGGCGTTTCTTGGGTCAAGGCCTGCCGTGGGTTCGTCGAGCATAATCAAATCAGGGTTACCCATCATCGCTTGGGCAATCGTCACGCGCTTGCGCATACCGTGGCTCAGTGCGCCGGGCTTTTGGTCTATCACTTCACCTAATTCAACCAGCTCTAACACCCTTTGTGCTTCGCTGCGGGCGGTTTTTTTGTCAAACCCCTGCAATTGACCATAAAACATCAATTGGCGGGCGATAGAAAAGCGTGGGTCAAGCTGAGCATCTTGGGGCAGGGCGGCGACTCTGCCAAACAATTCTTGTGATCCCGGCTGGTGGCCAAATATGGTGACATTGCCCTGTGTCGGCTTTAAGTAACCGCACAAAATACTGAACAGTGTGGTTTTGCCTGCACCGTTAGGACCAACCAGTGCAATGGGTGCACCAGCAGACAGTTCAAAATCAAGGCCACGTAGTGCCTGGTTACTGCCAAAATTTTTGGTCAGGCCAGTACATTTAATAATCGGGTTCATAGTGAGCTCCTCGCAATAACAGTACGGCCTAGCAATAAAAAGGCAATGGTTTGAACGATAGGTAACCAAGCATGCTTAAGTGTACCCCAGCTGTTGGACTGGACAAGATCAATTAGTTGCTGGCCTGGTATAAGGTACATTAACATATCCAGTTTTGACCACCAGTGGTAAGCAGCAAGTTGGATTAATCCTACTGTGGCGCCCATGGAGAGAATTGCTAGCACTATCGCTAATCGACTGGAGCGGACCGATGCTGAGAAAAACGCCATCATCGCCGTAAATGGAAGTACCACAATCATTAGGTTAACGCCCATGATGAGTGCACTGGTCAATGCTTCTGCCCAGTTTAAGCTGTTGGTCCAAAGCGACATTGCAAAAGTGGCTGCCAAAACACCGGTCAAAAGCAAAGCTTGAATCATTAGTTGACCAAGGAAGCGTCCAAAGAAAATGCTGTCACGACTGGCACGCAGTGTGATAAAGCGCATGGTACCCCGTGAACGATCAGAAGACGTTTGATCTGAGGAGATCAGTACAGTGAAGATAGGGAACAACAAAACAGAAAACAACCAGAATACGGTAAACTCGGCAACCGGCCATTCTAGCAGATTAGTGAAGCCGCCCTGACCCAGAAAATCACGAGCCGATTCTCTAAACCCTGGTATTCCAACGTATTGCGATATTCTATAAATCGCTTCTTTTAGAATAAAATACCAGATCATCGCAAAAGCGGCGATTGACATCAGGCCACGAGGGGTTTGAAAAAGGCGCACCAGTTCAAATCGACTGATGATCCACAGGTTGCGCAAGGTTCCGGGGCGTTGAAGTTGTTCCATTGGCAAATCTCTAGTTGATGAAAGGCTGTGCTCGGTAAAGCAAATAGGGTGCCAAGTTAAAATTCAGTAAATTCAAGGTCATAAGGCCATTTTGCAGCTCCCGCACTGATGAGTATAGTCAATGATTGGTCAAATTGACCACGTAGCTCGCGGATTTATCCGCGCTGCACATACCCTAAAAATGTTCCCGACATTTTTTAGGATACACGCCATCCATGGAGATAAATGTGCTGGTATAGGTAAAAAGAGGCGCACATAAATGTGCTGACTACAGAGTGAGAAAAGCTTATTATCAGCTGCAAATAAATCCCTTTTGAGAATGGCGCAACTATAAATGAATATAATAAAAAAAGCTCTGGCAACGCTGATACTGGCATCCAATGTTGCTTACGCCGAACCTCAAATCAGCTGGACAACCGCTGAACTGCCCGGTAAAAACTCGCTGCGTGGATCGGCCATTCATGGCAATAGCCTGTGGGTGACTGGCAGCAAAAATGGGGTATTCAGAAGCACCGACCAAGGTAAAACCTGGGTAGATGTATCAGTTAAAGCCAAAATTATCACTGATTTCAGAGATATCGAATTGTTTGACGAAAACACCGCCATTGTGATGGGCGTGGGTTCAGGTGAAGAGTCGATGTTGTACAAAACCGTTGATGGCGGCAAATCTTGGCAGCTGTTATTGGCCAATACCGACAAAACCGGCTTTTTCGACTCAATTGATTTTTGGGATAACAAACGAGGACTACTGCTGGGTGACCCCGTCGATGGCTATTACGTGGTCAATAAAACAGTCGATGGTGGCAAGAGCTGGAAACGAATAGGCAAAAACAAATTGCCGACCATGCAAAAAAATGAATCAGCCTTTGCCGCCAGTGGCAATACTTTGATTGTCGGCCAAAAAGGCAAAGCTTATATCACCACTGGCGGATTTGCCGCATCGGTTTACATCAGTATGGACTGGGGCGAAACATGGAGACGAGAAGCCGTGCCGTTACACAACAAAACCCAAACCTCAGGTGGTTACGGATTGGCCTTA
>JABSOG010001119.1 GCA_013216025.1 Algicola sp.
GGGTCGGCTACTATACCGCGCAGTAAAAACGACAAATGTTGGCCCATGGCTTTTATGGTATCAGGGGCAAACAAATCGGTGTTATAAAGCAGGTTAAAACCCAGCCCTTTATCGGTGCTTTGAGCCACCAAATTGAGTTCAAACTTAGCGCTGACCTGTTCGCTGTGCATCGGTGTGAAGGTCAAATCACCCTGCTTTGCCGCAGTTGTAGTCGTTCCTGTGTTTAAAGTATCGTTTAAGCTAATCACCACCTGAAACAACGGTGAATACTGCATTGTTCTTTGTGGATTCAGCTGTTCGACCAAATGTTCAAAAGGCACGTCTTGATTACTTTGAGCATCTAGGTTGACGTTTTTTACCTGTGCCAAATAATCGATAAAACTCAACTGAGCATCACAATCGAGCCTCAACACCAGCGTATTGACAAAAATGCCGACCAGCGACTGCAAGGATTTTTGGGTGCGATTGGCCACCGGCGTGCCGATAACGATGTCTCGGGTGCTACCATAACGCGACAGCAAAAACGCAAAGGCCCCGTGCAATATCATAAACAAGGTGGCGTTGTGCTGTTGTGCCAATGCATTAAGACCATCGAGAATGGGCCGCTCAACGGCAAAAAAGTGATGGGCACCATTAAAGGTTTGTTTGGCTGGCCGAGTGTAATCTAGCGGCACACTGTGCAAAGCGGGCAAGTCGGCCAATTGATTGCGCCAGTAATCGAGTTGCGTTTCAAGCACAGCCCCTGCCCAGTTTCGTTGCCACAAAGCAAAGTCGGCGTAACCGAGTGCTAGCGGTGTTAGTGAATGGCCGTTATACAGTTCGGTAAACTCGCGGCTGATGATGCCCTGCGACCAACCGTCAGAGGCAATGTGATGGGTGTTAATCAAAAGCACATGATGCTCATTGCCTAGCTTTATTAGGCTCACTCGTAGCATCAAATCTTTATCTAGCGCAAAAGGCCGTGTGGCATCGGCTTGTATTATCGCGGTTAAATCATCAGGGGCTGTAAGGCGTGAAATAGTAAAGTCAGCGCCATCGTTAATGACCTGAAGGCACTGCTCGCCATCGGCGACAAACACGGTTCTTAACGGTTCGTGCCGTTCGATCAGCTGGGCAAAAGCCCGTTCGGCCTTTGCGACATCAAACGGGCCTTTAACTTCAATGGCTTGGGGCATATTGTAATGGCTGCTGCCCTGACTCATTTGGTCTATTAACCACAATCGCTGCTGAGCAAACGAGGCTGGCAGTTTGTTTGGCCTTTTTACAGCGGTCACGTCGACCCGCTCTACTCGCTCGCGGCTATCGATGACGGTGGCCAGTTGGCTTAAAACCGGAGTGTTGAAAATGTCGCGAATTGACAGCGCCACTTTCAAATGTTCGCGCACCTCTGCTGCCAGCGTAACGCACAATAATGAGTTGCCGCCAATGGCGAAAAAGTTGGCGGTGACGCTCAATCTATCATTTTCTAATGCCAAGAGTTCGACCCAAATTCTCACCAAAATTTGCTCGGTGGGCGATTGAGGGGCGACAAAGTCGACGGCCAACGTACTGGCATCAACCTTGGGTAAGGCAGTACGATTGACTTTACCGTTTGGTGTTAGCGGAAACTCGTCAAGCACCACAAACATCGCGGGGATCATATATTGTGGTAGAGTTTCCCGCAGCTTGGTTTTGACCGTTTCGATAAGGGTACTGTTATTATCACCCGAAGCTGCAGTGAAATACGCGAGCAACATAACAGGCTCGCCTTTGGCGACCACAACTACGTCTTTTACCTCGGCCATTTTGGCCAATTGCACTTCTATTTCGCCAAGTTCAATCCGATAGCCACGTACTTTAACTTGGTGATCTGCCCTGCCGACATAACCTATTTGGCCGTTGTCTAAGCGCCGGGCCAAATCGCCAGTGCGATATCCTCGGCCCACAGGGGTGTCGATAAATTGCTTTTTACTCAATTCAGGCAAACCATCGTAACCGGTGTTGACGCTAGCCCCGGTAATAATTAACTCACCAATAACCGAATCAGGCACCGGGTTCAACTGGCTGTCGGCAATGGTGGCCGCAACACCAGATATCGGCAGTCCGAGCGGTACACAGTTAAATGCGGCGCTTTCATTCACTGCGGTGTACAACACGTCTGACACCACTTCGGTAGAGCCATATAAGTTGAAGAACTCAGCGTGATTAAAGGTGCTCGCGACTTGCTGTGCCAAGTCGACGGTCAACGCTTCGCCGCTAACAAACCAGTAACGAATGCAGCTGATATCGAATTTATGGTGCGCTTTAAATTGTAGTAATGCCCTCAATAATGAAGGCGCAGTGACAATACGGGTAATGCGACTTTGCGCCAGTTGGCGGACTAATTGTTGTGGGTCTTTCACCACGTCGCGGTCGAATAATTCTAGTGTTGCACCGCCGCACAAGGGCACCAATAACTCCCAAATCCCTCTGACAAATGCCATCGAAGTAATGTGCGATGCTCGCTCGTCTGGGGCGAATTCAAACCGTTCTAACA
>JABSOG010001120.1 GCA_013216025.1 Algicola sp.
CTGGTTGAAGTATTGGGATAATCTTTATCAAATGGCAAGCGAGTAAAGGTTTCTCCTAAAGCGCTATATTTGTGCAACACACCCCCCTGTGTGCCTACCCATAAGGTTCCATTGTTATCTTCAAATAAACTGACAGTGTAATTATTGGCCAAAGAACCCGGATCTTCCGGATCATGCATAAACACCTTAAAATCATAGCCATCATAGCGATATAACCCCAGCTGGGTCGCCACCCAGATATACCCTTGGGGGTCCTGCAAAACTTTTAGCACCCATAAGTTAAGCAATCCCTGCTCTTCACCAATATTGTCAAACTGAAAAACCGCTTTGGTTGTGCTTTTATCGGTCCTTTCATCGTTTTCGGTTTGTTGCTGTTTTTGTGTGTTTAGTATAGTTGATATTTTGGCGCAACCTATGGCAAGGGCAGAACAAGGCGCTGTAGTGGTCATGTAATACTGGACTCATTTATCGTCCTGAAACTCACGTCCATGTGAACTTGGGGTTCTATTTACTCACCTGTGACGACAAACTGGCCGCGCAGCATGACTTTGTCGCAGCTGCCCCTGTATCGAAAATGGAAGTAACACCATGGCGTAGATATGCACGTCGATCAGACCTGGCAACAGGTATGCGCCGCCAGTATCATATATTGGGGTTGCACTTGAAATTTTTTCGACGGCTTCAATACCGGTGATCACACCATTTTCGATGATTATCGCTTGGTTTTCTATGATTCTATTGTTGAGCGAATCAACGATTTTGATATTTGTTAGGATAGTGCTTGGCTGCGATGTAACTGGCCAGGTATATCGATCGAATCCGTGTAGGCGCAGGTTTTTTGCTCCTCGGTTCTGGCTCCTGCTTCACCCTACCTCCTATATCCCTATAGTCGAGGCAAAACCTAAGCACCTACATCCCTGTAGGCGACCCGTCAATCTACTTTTTATTCTGCCACGCAGTGGCACTAAATAAAGCTGCCTAAGCAGATTTATCCAAAGGCACATCAATAGTAAACACCACCCCCTGACCGGGCTCGCTTTGACAGCTGATGTGGCCTGCCAGTTTATGCACCACCAGATTATAAACAATGTGCATACCCAGCCCTGTGCTGCCCCGACCTCGGGCGGTGGTGTAAAAAGGTTCGTACATTTTATCCATTTGCTGTGGCGTCATACCACCACCATCATCGCGATAAACAAAAATCAACCGACCCTGATCCAGTGTGGCACTGAGCGTAATTTCACCTGAATCTTTGCTAAAAAAACCGTGGCTCAGTGAATTTTCAACCAGTACAGCTATCAGCTGCATCCACGCGCCCGTCCAGGTTTTCACCATCCAGTCGCCGTCAGACAGCAACTTTATCTCAACTTGCTTATCCTTGATCCCCGGCACTATGGTGCTGAGAATGTCAGCGAGATAATCATGAAAGACGATCTCAGCCAAGCGATCTTCTGTTTGCTCAACAGCGACCTTTTTGAAGCTCTGAATCAGCTCTGCCGCCCGGTGCAGATTGCTTTGCACCAGCGCCTGACTTTCCCCTGTAGCTTTAATGTATTTATCCAGTGACCGACGGGTCATGGTACCCTCGTTCTTTTCCTGCTCCAGGGTTTCCAATTTTTCGATGTGCAGACTCACCATGGTGATGCACAGCCCCAATGGCGTATTTACTTCGTGGGCAACACCAGCCACCAAGCTGCCCAATGCCGCCATTTTTTCGGCTTCAACCAGCTGCTGCTGAGCGGCTTTAAGCTGGTCTATCGAATCTTGTAGCGCCTGAGTGCGCGTGGCCACTTGTTGTTCCAGGGTCTCATTGAGTTCCCGTAACGCTTCTCTGGCCATGCGATAGTTATGAATGTCTTGAAGCGTGCCACTGATCCGTATGATCTGGCCCTGTTCATCGATATCAGTAATTTTTCCCCGGTCAAGCAACCAGCGCCATTCACCGGTTTTATCCCGCAGTCGATAGGTCGCTTCAAAATGGTCTTCATTCCCCCTGGCGTGTGCCCTCACTGCTGACAGAAAACCGCGTTGGTCATCCGGGTGTATTGTCCGGGCCAGGTCATCTAAGCTGGGCAGCGGCTGCTGGTCGGCAAAACTGAAATGACTGAGCATATTTCTGCGCTGTAATATGCCGCGTTTTTTATCCCAGTCCCACAGTTGATCGCCGCTGCCCCACAGCGCCAGACTGAGTTGTTTGTTGCGC
Source organism: Algicola sp. (assembly GCA_013216025.1). Taxonomy (GTDB): domain Bacteria; phylum Pseudomonadota; class Gammaproteobacteria; order Enterobacterales; family Alteromonadaceae; genus JABSOG01. The sequence continues at coordinate 2,204 of JABSOG010001120.1, forward strand.
TCTTTAATCACCCGCAACCTGAGGAGTCGCTGATGACCAAATAGTCCTGATATGGCCAGTACCATCAGGCAATACAACGCATAAGCCCACCAGGTACGCCAGGGCGGGGGTTTAATGGTGAGTTTTATTGAGCGGCCCTGCTCATTCCAGACGCCTTCATGGTTGCTGGCTTTGACCACAAAGGTGTAATCCCCGGCGGCTAAATTGGTGTAGGTGGCCCGGCGGTTTTTGCTGCTGGTGTTCACCCAGTCCTGGTTAAACCCTTCGAGCATGTATTTGTATTGATTGTCTTTCGGGTTGGCATAATGC
>JABSOG010001121.1 GCA_013216025.1 Algicola sp.
CCAACCCTCACGCCAGTGAAGCTGGATACCAAATCCTCGAAAAGGGTGGCTCAGCGATTGATGCCGCCATCGCCGTTCAAGCGGTATTAACCTTAGTTGAACCCCAGTCGTCGGGCATCGGTGGCGGTGCATTTATTCTCCACTGGAACAAAAAAAATCAACAATTACAAACTTTTGATGGCCGTGAAACTGCTCCTGCCAGTGCCACGCCGGATATGTTCATGGCGTCAAAAAACCAATCTATGCGCTGGATAGAAGCGGTGGTTGGCGGCAAATCCGTCGGCGTGCCAGGGGTGCTTAAAGCACTGCATAAGGCCCATCAACAACACGGTAAATTACCTTGGGCACAATTGTTTGAATACGCCATCAATTTGGCTGACCAAGGTTTTTTAGTGTCGCCTAGAATGGAAAAACAAATCAGCAGAGGCATGAACCCGGGCATTGAACACAGTGGATTAAGCCGCCCGTATTTCTTTCCCGGTGGTCAACACCTCAAGGCCGGACAAAAACTGGTGAACAAACCGCTTGCCAACATCTTAAAGCAAATCAGCCAATTTGGTATCGATGCCTTTTATAAGGGCAAAAACGCCCAAGCGATTGTCGATGCCGTCAAAAAATCACCGGTTAATCCCGGTACCATTAGCTTAGAAGATTTGGCCAATTACGAGGCCAAACAAAGGGTCCCTTTGTGTGCTAATTATCACGACTACAAAATTTGCGGCATGGGTCCACCAAGCTCTGGTGGTTTCACTGTTTTACAAATACTGGCCTTGCTCGAACCCTTTGAACTGGCGCAGTATGCGGTTAATAGCGCCGACGCCATTCACCTTTATACTCAGGCATCACGTTTGGCCTATGCCGACAGAAACCGTTACGCCGGTGATAGCGATTTTGTTAAAGTGCCGTTTGTGCAGTTATTACAGCCCAGTTACCTCAAGAAACGCTCGAATCTGATCAATCCCAAACGCGATATGGGCAAAGCTGGTGCCGGGTTGCAACACCTTTATGCCAATCAGGCCGACGATAACGCCATAGAATTGCCCAGCACCAGCCATATATCGATTGTCGACGCCAAGGGCAACGCCATTTCGATGACTAGCAGTATTGAACATGCTTTTGGTTCGGCGATTATGGTTAACGGTTATTTGCTCAACAACCAACTCACCGATTTTTCGTTTAACCCATCACTTAATGGCAAGCCGGTTGCCAATCGGATTGAAGCCAACAAACGTCCACGCAGTTCGATGTCGCCGATGATGGTCTTTGACCGCAAAGGCCAGTTAAAAATGGTGATTGGCTCACCGGGCGGCAGCCGCATCATCAACTATGTTGCCCAAACCATTGTCGGTGTGCTTGATTGGGAAATGGATATTCAGCAGGCAATCAGTATGCCCAAGGCAACCAACCGCAATGATGTCACCACCCTTGAAGCCGACACCGCGATTGCCGGATTACAATCAGCGCTAGAGGAAAGAGGCCATAAAGTGAGAGTAAGGCCACTGAACAGTGGTTTACATGGCATTGTGATCACTAATGGTTATTTGGTTGGTGGTGCTGATCCTCGCCGCGAAGGGGTTGTTAAGACCAAATAGATAAAAACCAATGGAATCCCGTAGCGATAGCCCAATCAACGATAACCTAATAAACATTGAGGACTTTTTTGCCGAGCTTGAATCTCGGGGCGTCAACATTCATCTTGATGAAAAAGGTGCCCTGCGGGTCAAAGCCAAAAAAGATCAGCTCGACAAAGCGCTGATCGATAAACTCAAATCGAATAAAGTCGCGATATTCCATTGGTTAAAACAACAACGTGCAGCAGAAGCCCCATTAAGTGATGAACAACGCCATCATCTGGTGCATGGCTTAAACCAAGCCGGGCTGTGCAGCGCGGCTAGTGAAGCCTTTGGCGATTTAACCATTCACGGCCTGTTCGAATCACAAGTTGTTGATTTTCCGCATAACATCGCCGTTGAATATGGCACGCAAAAACTCACCTACGCCCAATTGAATCAACACGCCAACCGTTTGGCTTTTTTCCTCAGGCACAAAGGTATGGCGACCGAAGCGCTGGTTGGCATTTGTTTCGAACCCTGTGTCGACATGATTGTCGCCATGTTGGCGGTGTTAAAAGCCGGAGGCACCTACGTGCCGCTGGATCCGGATTCGAGCGCGGCCAAGCTTAAACAAAGTGAGGTTGAGTTTGTGTTGACCCGCAAGCTGAAAATCAATTTGTTTTCGCGGTTTACCACCGAATGTTACGCCATTGATGACGCGCAAGTCAGTCAGGCAATCAGCTGCTGTGCCAGCGCTAACCCTCCGCTGCTCGAAACCCAAAGTGCCGTCAGTTTGGCTTGTGTATTGTTCGTCAAGGGGGATGCCGGGCAGACCAACGGCATTATGATTGAACACGGCAATGTGGTCAGACTCGTCAACAAACCGAATTATTTGCTTCTCAATGACACCGATACGGTTGCCCAAGGCACCAATACCTTATACGACCCGGCACTTTTT
>JABSOG010001122.1 GCA_013216025.1 Algicola sp.
TAACCCGGGAATTTTGAAGTACGTAGCTTTGAAGCGCTCGTGGTCGCCATATACAGTGCGCATTTGACCCGGCCAGCTTTGCTGCATAACCAAGTTGCCTTCGCATTTTCCTTCCAATACGTTGCCATCGTTGTCCAGTATGATTGGCACTACGCCGAAAAATGGCTGACAGGCTGAGCCTGGTTTGAGGGCTGTTGCACCCGGCAGTGGTGTCATCAGTACGCCGCCGGTTTCTGTTTGCCACCAAGTGTCGACGATTTGGCATCGGCTATCGCCGACCACTTCATAGTACCAGTTCCATGCTTCTGGGTTGATAGGTTCGCCAACGGTACCTAACAATCGAATGGATGAACGGTCACATTTAGTTACTGGCTCGTCGCCTAAACTCATCAACGCGCGGATTGCGGTTGGTGCGGTGTAAAAGATGTTTACTTTGTGTTTGTCACACACCTGCCAAAAACGTGATGCGTCTGGGTAGGTGGGTATGCCTTCAAAGACCAGCGTGGTTGCGCCGTTGGCCAGCGGGCCGTAGAAGATGTAGGTATGACCAGTTATCCAACCTGCGTCTGCGGTACACCAAAATACTTCGCCGTCTTTGTAGTCGAAAATGTATTTGTGGGTCATCGCTGCGTACAAGATGTAGCCGCCGGTGGTGTGCAATACGCCTTTTGGTGTGCCAGTTGAGCCGGACGTATACAGGATGAACAGCGGGTCTTCGGCGTTCATCACCTCTGGTTCACATTCAGCTGACATTTGTGCCATCAAGTCTTGATACCATACATCGCGGTCTGCTTGCATGTTGACGGTGTTGCCAGTGCGTTTTACCACAACAACGGTGTGAACTTTGTCACAGCCTTCAAGTGCCTTGTCGGCGTTGGCTTTGAGCGGCACGTTTTTACCACCACGAACGCCTTCATCGGCGGTAATGACTGCTACACAATCTGAGTTTTCAACCCGTGATTTTAAGGCTTCTGGTGAGAAGCCGCCAAATACTACCGAATGAACTGCACCGATTCTGGCGCAGGCCAGCATAGCGAATCCGACTTCGGGGATCATTGGCATGTAAATACCAACTTTATCGCCTTTTTTGATACCACGAGATTTGAGTAAGTTGGCAAACTTACACACTTCTACGTGCAATTCTTTGTAGCTGATGTTTCTGGCCTGATCTACTTCGTCGCCTTCCCAAATGATCGCGGTTTGGTCGCCACGGGTCTCTAAGTGACGGTCGATACAGTTGTAGCTTACGTTAAGCTGCGCGCCTTCAAACCACTTGATGTCGGCTTTATTGTAATCAACAGAGCTGACGGTGTGCCATGGCTCTATCCAGTCAATGTGTTTTTTGGCTTGTTCTGCCCAAAAGGCGTCAGGATTGTTCACTGACTGTTGGTACATTGCCTGATATTGTTCGTTATTGCACTGTGTGTGCGCCAGTGCCTGCTCGGACACCGGGTAGAGTGACTTTAAAGGTTGCATTTGTTATTACCTTGTTCTTGTTTCTACTGCTTTAGTGAAGCATTGATTTGAGTGAGTACGGCCAGCGGATCGTCTGCCTGAGTAACAGGCCGTCCGATAACCAAATAGTCTGAGCCGTTTTGTACGGCTTGCAGTGGGGTGACAACGCGTTTTTGGTCGCCTGCAGCACTGCCGATGGGACGGATCCCCGGGGTGATTAATTTAAATTCCTGACCAAAACGACTTTTAAGGGCCACGGCTTCTTGCGCTGAACAAACCACACCGTCAAGACCTGAGTCTGAGGTCAGTTGCGCGAGCATCATTACCTGCTCTTGCGCGCTGCGGTCAACCCCTACCCCTTTGAGGTCTGACTCGTCCATGCTGGTCAATACGGTGACGGCAATCAAAAGTGGCGCATCCGCGCCAAAATCGTTAAGGGATTGTTTTGCCGCGCTCATCATTTTTGCACCGCCAACAGCATGAACGTTAACCATCCATACGCCTAAATCAGCTGAGGCTTTGACTGCCTTGGCGACGGTGTTAGGAATATCATGAAACTTTAAATCCAAAAATACATCAAAACCTTTGTTAACCAGTGTTGAAACAAAGTCAGGGCCAAAATGGGTGAACATTTCTTTACCAACCTTGAGCCTGCACGAGTCTGCGGTCAGTTTGTCGACAAAAGACAAAGCCTGCTGTTTGCTTTCATAATCCAGTGCGACAACGATTTTTGATGTTGAATTTTGTTTCATTTAATCCTCTATTTGCTGTTTAAAATAAACAAACGGGGCTGAAGCACCCGCCTACATGCCATCCAAGCCTGTTGCTGGTTTTGAATTACCCCAGGTTTGACATGAAGGACATAACCAGTAATGTTGCTTGGTCGAAAAACCGCAGTTACGGCATTCGTATATCGGTTTGCTGTCCAAATACTTTTTGACTATCCGTTTGACCCTGACAAACTGCGCGGCAGCCTGTCGTGAGTCAGTATTCTTTGATTCCAAGTCCAACAACTGAACAAACGCTCGGATGTTGGGTTGTTGCTCCAA
>JABSOG010001123.1 GCA_013216025.1 Algicola sp.
AACGTAGCTGAAGCACTGCTGGCATCAGTCAATGTGACCGAGCTGCCAGCGGTTTGACTCCATGCAAAGGCACTGATTGAACCGTCAGAATCGGTGCCGTTGCCCACCAGTGTCACTGTGGTTTGTTCGTTAACGCTTTGATCTTCGCCGGCGCTGGCCGTTGGCGCAACGTTTGGCGTTTCGACCGTCCCGCCAGCACCAGACCCACCAGCAGCGCCGCCCCCGCTACTACCGCCGCCACAGGCACTAAGGCATAATGCCAACAATAACATGACGAGAGGTTTGAGTGGTCTGTTTGTCGTGAATATCATTTTATATGACTTCCTTTTTGTTTTTTATGTAGGTATTTACTTGGGATTAGTATTATTTATATACAAATCGAGCACACCGTTGGTTATATTTCCGTTTATCAGATCTAAATCACCGTCATTGTCGATATCATCGACTTCAATGGCAAAAGCCGATTTAGAATAGACCAAACGTTTGAGGGTTGAAGACATTGTGCCGTCAACATTTTCTTGCCACATAATCGCGCCTGGCCTGTATGAATGACAGCTGGCACCGATGTCACAACTGAAGCTGTTTTCATCTATCCCGTGAACCATATCCTGGGCACCATCTCCATCCACATCGGCACTGATTACCTTCATGCTGGCGGCACCTTGGGTTGACAGATATCCGCTGACAAAGCGACCGTTGCCCTGGTTTATGTAAGCTTTTGAAAAGGCGCTACTATTATACATAAAGTACCCCGATTGCCAGGTCACTAGGTCCATCAGACCATCTTGGTTGATGTCCTGATGAAAAAACCCTCGGGTAGAATATGACGAATATGGACCACCGCCGTCCAAAGCACTAGCCGTATTCTTGGTAAAACTGGTGCCCGTACCATCGTTGATAAACATCCAAATCGTTCGGTAGTCATATGGGCCGGTTGAGGCGAACACAATATCATTGACTTTGTCACCATCAAAATCGGCAACGCTCAACCAAGGTAAACTCTTTGTGTAACCTTCCAACTCTGCATCTAGCACAACAGCTGTGCCCCACACACCTTGTGCCGTTTGTTCAATCCATGCCAGTCCAATCAGATTATCATTATCTGCGTCACTAAATGCGACGGCCACATCGACATCACCATCATTGTCTAAATCGCCCATCTGTACTTTGAAATATTCCATGTTACTCGGTGTACTAATGGTGTGCTCAACGGTAAAACGACTATCGTCGGTCGCATTGGCCAGCCATTTCAAGGATCGGCTACCATAAACAATATCTTTCAATCCATCCTGATTCATGTCAACAAGTTGATAACCGACTATGTTTTGCTCGATTGTAATGGCGCTATAATACTGATCACTTGAGGCAGCGCTTTTGTTAACCCCTTTGTTAACTAACATTTTCGTGACACCGTCTTGAACCACCAATAACTCTGGGTATCCGTCGCCGGTCAGGTCTTCACTGGTCAATCGCTGGTAGTTATCATTAATTGTAATAATATCTTTGGCAACACTGACTGATTCAAACCCCATTGGATTGCGGGCGAGCATGGTCACTGTTTTTTCAAGATTGACAACAACATCGTCCAGTGTGACGGCAACCTTAATGGTGACTGTTTTGTCGGTAGCCACTGGTAATGACGAAATAGCGACACTTTCAGGAAAGGTAACCGTAGAAGAGGTAGACAAGGTTAATTCTATATCGCTGGTATGACTCCAACTCAAGGTTTGTACGCCACTTTCATAACCGTCAACAGTAAAAGTCACCACAGTGTCTGCTTCAAATTGGTCAGTCGATCCTTGGTCGTGTACCAACTTGTATTCGCTATTGTTGATATTGACCGTATCGGTTGCCACGCCACCTTCGTTATCAGTGGCCGAGAACTCAAAAGTATAAATGCCGCTAGTCGCAGGCATATCAAAAGTTGCAGTGGTGGTGTCGGCATTGTTCAGGGTAACGCTTTCTCCCGAGATTTGTGTCCACGCTACCGAACTGATTGTGCCATCGGTGTCGGTTGCACTGCCTGATAGTGTCACTGTTGTTTGTTCATTCACGCTTTGATCGGCACCGGCGTAAATCACCGGCGAAGCATTCACGGGAACAACGGTAACGATGACTGAATCAGTGGCGGTTGCGCCTTCATTGTCGATGATGCTCAGGCTAAAGGTTAGGTCTTGCGATGTTGTTAAAGTTGGCGCAACAAAACTGGCCTGTGCGCTATTGGCATCAAGCAAAGAGACTGTGTTGCCTGCTGTTTGTGTCCATTGAAAAGTATTGATGCTGCCATCACTGTCGACGGAGTTGCTAGCAAGTACCACGGTTGATTGTTCGTCAACCGTTTGGTCATCGCCTGCTGAGGCTGAGGGTGCGCTGTTGATTGGATTGACAGTGACAAACACTCTGTCGGTGGCAGTTTCTCCTTCGTTGTCGGTGACGGTCAGACTAAAAGTCAGTTGTTCGGGGGCCGTCAACGTAGGTGCTGTAAACGAGGCCGAGGC
>JABSOG010001124.1 GCA_013216025.1 Algicola sp.
ACAGCATTGGTTTGACTGAGTATTAGGCATCGCGCTATTTTGTACGCTTACCTACAAATGCCGCCGAATCAAGTTCGCTTACGCTGCGTACCTCTAACTTCCTATGGCTTCCTTCAGACCTCATCGTTGGCCAATGACGCCCTTGCCATTCGGATTATCTTCCCCTCAGTCGGGGTGATACTATCTTCTTTCAGACAGATGGGTTTGCTGGCTTCGCCGAGCAAACAAAAAAGGGCTGCACTTTTGGTGCAGCCCTTTTTGTCAGGAAAGAATAACCTCAGTTGTTTACTCAGCACTCACCACAGTCAGCGATGAAACAAGGTTTAGAGGTTTGTCCACTTGAGGATCCGACAGACTCAAGTGCCGCAATGACATCCTGACCTTCAACGACTTCGCCGAAAACAACATGTGCACCATTCAAGTGAGGTGTCTCGACGAAAGTAATGAAAAATTGAGACCCATTTGTTCCCGGACCAGCGTTGGCCATTGAGAGCAGAAATTTCTTGTCATGTTTGCGGATGAAATTTTCGTCCGCGAATTTTTCTCCATAGATGGACTCCCCACCAGTACCGTTTTCATTGGTAAAATCGCCACCTTGAGCCATGAATCCGGTTATCACTCGGTGAAAAGGCGAACCCTTGTAATGAAGGGGTTTGCCTGACTTGCCATCACCTTTTTCTCCAGTACACAGTGCTCTGAAGTTTTCTGAAGTCTTGGGTGTTTCTTCATAAAGCTGGAATATAACTCGTCCTGCAATAGAATCATCAATAGAAACATCAAACCAAACTTTAGTCATTTTTATAAACCTTTTATCTTATGCCTTATCCAAGGCGTTATTGAATAGCTATCTCATACCCAGTAATCTTTCCAGCCCCAAAAAATCCAACTTAGGAACGCTGTTATAAACTGCTGTTTATAATGCAACAAGAAACAATTTACCACAAGGCCGAACAGCAAAACTTGAGGGGATCAGGTGTCGTGTGGCGAAAAGGTTTTTTCGACCCAAAAACGCCCACAATGCCTTTTTATTACAAATTGACATAAGAAAATTACGGCTTATCACTTCTAAACATGACCCTCATACACTACAATCGTCTGTTGTTAGCCCCAAGTTATTAACAAAAGTCGTTTTTTAAAGGAAGCTTGTAACTATGAAAAAGTTCAGTATTTTGGGCTGTGTTGCTTTGTGCAGCAGCCTCTTGTCAGGTATTACCCAGGCTGAAACCTGGATTCCAATAGGAGGCTCCTCTAACCTCTTTTTCATTCCCCTAATTAACTTTCAGGCACAAAAGTTAACGCCAGCGGATTATAGATTAAGTTGGCATAACCAATCGAATGCAACCAGCTACAAAGTCGAAAGATTAACCGCCGATACACAAGCTTCATCGACTTCAACTGAAATATCAACGCATTGGGCACTGATCAGTGATCAAGTTGGCACATCGCTGGATGTAACACATAACTTCACCACATTAAGTCTGGGTGTCAATCAAACCTATCGGTTGTCTACTTGCGACAATGCTGCCCCGTGTACAGTCATTGAGACCATCAGTTTTGAAATCGATGCCGATAACCTGACCAGTACCATCCCACAAAATGTCTCGGTTCAAACACAAACAGCTTCATCGTTAACAGCATCCGCCCGATTTGCAACGGCCAATGCACAAAGTAACCCTTATGCCTGGGGCAAGGGTTATCATTTTGAAACCGGGCACAATGCACCCGCTAACGCCAACTACACCAGCAATAAATCAACGCTTCAAAGTCATACTCTTCAAAGTAATACTCCTGTCAATAATGCAAGCGAAACTCAGGGGCCACTAACAGATGTAGAGATCACATGGGATGCCGTAGCAGGTGCCAATCATTACATGCTGGCCAAATCCATCGACAGAGGTGAATCCCCCGCTTTTGAGATCCTCTACGACTCAGATAACAGCCGCTACTTCCACGCTGACAGTCAAACATTTCAGTTTGGCGGACTCAGTAACGGCACTCATATTTTCGTGGTATACGCCTGTAATGATAACGGGTTTTGTGGCGGTGCCAGCGTAGCGGCGACCAGAACCATTGTCAGTATTCCACCCACAGCACAACAGGTCGGCTCACTCAATGCCCCAGAAAACGTCGATGACTATCAAAGCTATGACATTAGCTGGACTGCGCCTTCTGATACGGTTGATTTAACCGGTTACCGAATGAAAGGAGAGCTAAGCGGCAACCTGCGCGATTTTACGCTCAATGAACGGTCTATTACACGAAATGTTGCCGACGCCAACGGTAAGCACCCGCTAGCGCCCGGCCGCAGGTATTGCTACAACGTCAAACCCTTATATGCCAACGACAAAAAAGGTTATTACACCGGTAGCCAATGTGTCACCATTGGTTTGCACAGTGTACTTGCCGAGCCAGAATACCTAACAATAATCAATCATTCTTTCAATCCAGACGACGGTTACCAGCGTGGTTATCTGCTCAATTGGTCAAAGGTCGACG
>JABSOG010001125.1 GCA_013216025.1 Algicola sp.
TCTCCCAAAACGCCAATGCCATGAGCATCATCTATCATCAACCAACTTTTGTACTCGCGGGTCAATTGATAGATGTCATCTAGTTTTGCAGTGTCACCATCCATGCTAAAAACCCCTTCAGTGACCGTTAATGTGTTATTTTGGGCCGATTGAAGTCTTTGTTGCAGGCTATCCATATCGTTGTGACGAAAACGCACCGACTTGGCCGCACAAGCAATACCACCATCAATCAAAGAGGCATGATTTAATTTGTCTTGAATAAGCAGGCTTTGTTCGCTGAGCAAGGTTTTCAATACACCGGTATTGGCGGCAAAACCTGAGTTAAACAGTAAACAACGCTCAAAACCGAGCCACTCACACAGGTAGTCTTCAAGTTCACGCTGAGCATAACTGTAACCAGTGAGCAAAGGCGAACCACTGCTGCCGCAACCGTATTTGTCCAGCGCAGCCTGAGCAGCCTTAAGCACTTTAGGGTGCGAGGCCATGCCCAAATAGTCATTACTAGAGAAGTTGAGATAGGGTTTGCCCTCAAAGATCACCGTTCGACCGTGACCTTGGGGCAAACACACGCGCTTTCGCAACAGGTGGTTTTGACGGCGCGTGGTTAACGCCGTTTCAATAAACTCAAATGCCATTAAACACGCGGTTGGGTGGCGTCATAAAACAGTTTTGAATCCTGATGGGACTCAATGGCGTGTAGCAGAGCGCTTTGTTGTGCTTCGTCAGAAAAATCTTGACGTTTTTCTGGGGTAATACCGAGCTTTTTAAACAACATCATGTCGGTATTGGTTTCAGGATTGTCAGTGGTCAGCAATTTTTCGCCGTAGAAAATCGAGTTGGCACCGGCAAAGAAACACATAGACTGCATTTGTTCGTTCATCGACGTACGACCTGCCGACAAACGGACATAACTTTTTGGCATGATAATGCGCGCAACAGCAATGGTGCGGATGAATTCGAACGACTCAAGATCGTCAATATTTTCTAGTGGGGTACCTTCAACTTTAACCAACATGTTAATCGGCACACTTTCAGGGTGCGCCGGCAAGTTGGCCAATTGCATCAACAGACCAATACGGTCTTTTTGACCTTCACCCAAACCAACAATGCCTCCAGCACAGACTTTCATGCCTGCGTCACGAACATGTTCAAGGGTATCTAAACGGTCTTGGTAAGTTCGGGTGGTGATGATCTCACCGTAATATTCTGGTGAGGTGTCGAGGTTGTGGTTGTAATAGTCAAGCCCAGCATCTTTAAGCCCCGCAGCCTGATCTTTGGTCAACATGCCCAGCGTCATGCAAGTTTCAAGACCCATATTTTTAACTTCGTTGATCATTTCATGAATGATGGGCAAATCACGGTCCTTAGGATTACTCCAAGCAGCGCCCATACAAAAACGGGTTGCGCCTGCGGCTTGGGCCTCTTTGGCTTCATCAATGACTTTTTGTACTTCAATCAAACGTTCTTTTTGCAACCCGGTATTATAGTGGGCACTTTGCGGACAATATTTGCAATCTTCCTTGCAGGCACCGGTTTTAATCGACAATAAGGTGCTGACTTGAACTTCATTAGGATTAAAATTCTGTCGGTGAGTGCTCTGGGCCATAAACAATAAATCGTTCAATGGCTGGTTAAACAAATCATTTACTTCGTTAAACGACCAGTTGTGTCTGATAGTCAAATCGGTCATCAATGTTCCTCGGGAATAGGTGATTGCATTGCAAATATGCGGCTAGTCTAGCGTTTGGGGCGAAGTTGTCAATATCAGATTGTCTTATTGCTTTACAACTGGCTGTTTATCGAACACCAAGGCAACACGCCATTAAAAATCATCTTCACTATTATCGTAGTGGTTACTACCTTATAAGAAGAAACACTACTTTTTACTTGTTTTGTGCTTTGAGCTAGGTAACATGTTCAGTCATTAAATTTTTAGCTCATATAGTTGGGATCACCATGAATCATAGCGCGATTGTTGACGTATTCAATGGCAAGATAGCCATTGATCAACAAGTTACAGTAAAAGGCTGGATCCGCACCCGTCGGGATTCAAAAGCAGGACTTTCATTTTTGGCCATCCACGATGGCACTTGTTTTGACGCAATTCAGGCCATAGTGCCCAATACCATTGAAAATTATGAATCCGATGTGCTAAAACTGACCGCCTCGTGTTCGGTTGAAGTGATCGGTACTCTGGTAAAATCAGCCGGTAAAGGCCAGAGTGTTGAAATTCAAGCCACCACAGTCAATGTTCTGGGCTGGGTCGAAAATCCCGATACTTATCCGATGGCCGCAAAACGCCATTCTATCGAATATTTACGCGAACATGCCCATTTACGCCCACGAACCAACATCATTGGCGCCGTGGCCCGTGTCCGTAACTGTTTATCCCAAGCCGTTCACCGTTTCTTCCACGAACAGGGATATAACTGGTTAAGCACCCCGATTATTACCGCCAACGATGCTGAAGGCGACGGTGAAATGTTCCGCGTC
>JABSOG010001126.1 GCA_013216025.1 Algicola sp.
CGAACCGACTGTGTGGGCACGAACATCACCCATTCGAGAGCGAAAAAACATCCCCACCCGTTGGCTGGAATTGACTATTTACGAAGGTAAGAACCGTCAGGTACGCCGTATGACCGCAGCGGTAGGTCATCCCACTCTGCGATTGATCCGCTATCGAGTAGGTCAATGGACCCTTGACGGTATTGCCAGCGGAAAATACAAGACGTTATAGAGCCTGAGAATATAAAGCCCATTAAAAAAGGCAGCCTTACGGCTGCCTTTTTTAATAAAAAGTAGAGGTTTAGAGCGCAGCTTCAAGCTCAGGCAAAACATCAAACAAATCAGCAACCAAACCATAATCGGCGATTTGAAAAATCGGCGCTTCTGGGTCTTTGTTGATGGCTACGATGACTTTCGAATCTTTCATTCCCGCCAAATGCTGGATGGCACCAGAGATACCGACAGCAATGTACAGCTCAGGCGCAACGATTTTACCTGTCTGGCCTACCTGCATGTCGTTTGGCACAAAACCAGCGTCTACTGCGGCACGTGACGCACCAATGGCAGCGCCAAGTTTGTCAGCAATACCCTCAAGCAACTTGAAGTTTTCACCATTTTGCATACCACGACCACCAGAGATGATGACGCGTGCTGCGCCCAACTCAGGACGCTCAGATTTAGTCAACTCAGCGCTGACAAAAGATGAAATGCCTGCATCGTGAACAGCATCAACAGCAACAACTTCAGCACTGCCGTCAGTACCAGCCTCACTAAATGCAGCGACACGAACCGTCAATACTTTGATGGCGTCCGATGACTTAACCGTAGCGATGGCGTTACCGGCATAAATTGGACGGTCAAACGAATCTTCTGAGTGTACTGCGATGATGTCTGAGATTTGAGCAACGTCTAACAAGGCAGCAACGCGAGGCATAAAGTTTTTGCCGGTCGTCGTGGCAGGGCTAACGATGTGGCTGTAGTCTTTGCCTAAATCCGAAACCAACAAACCCATGTTTTCGGCCAGTTGATGTTCATAAGCCTCGTTGTCGGCAACCAATACTTTGGCGACACCACTGATCTTGGCCGCTTCGTCAGCGGCTGCTGAACAGTTAGCACCAGCAACCAAAACGTGGATATCGCCACCAATGGCTGTTGCCGCATTAACGGCTTTTAAAGTATCAGCTTTAACTGCACTGTTATCGTGCTCTGCAATTAATAAAATAGTCATTAAATCACCTTTGCTTCGTCTTTAAGTTTGGCGACCAATGCTTCAACACTGTCAACCATTTCACCACCGTCACGCTTGGCAGGCTCTGCCACTTTTAACACTTCAACGCTTGACGTTAGGTTAATACCAAAATCTGCTGCCGCTTTAACGACCAATGGTTTGCGCTTGGCTTTCATGATGTTGGGCAATTTTGCATAACGAGGTTCGTTCAGACGCAAATCTGTGGTGACGATAGCGGGCATAGACAATTCAACCGTCTGTAAACCACCGTCAATTTCACGAGTGACTTTGGCTTTTCCATTTTCAATCACCAACTCTGATGCGAATGTACCTTGTGGCATATTCGTCAGGGCACCGAGCATTTGACCGGTTTGGTTGTTGTCGCTATCGATGGCTTGTTTACCCATGATAACCAGTCCCGGTTGTTCTTCTTCTACCACTTTGGCCAGTAATTTGGCGACTTGCAGTGAATCGAGGTTCAACTCTGTATCGATTTGAATACCGCGATCTGCACCAAGGGCCAGTGCAGTACGAATTTGTTCCTGACAGGCTTTGGCTCCGATAGAAACCACAACTACCTCTGTCGCAACGCCTTTTTCTTTAAGACGAACCGCTTCTTCTACGGCAATCTCACAAAAAGGGTTGATGGACATTTTGGTGTTGGCTAAATCAACACCGGTGTTGTCCGCTTTAACCCGGACCTTGACGTTATAATCAATAACACGTTTGACGGTTACCAATACTTTCATAGTTATTACACCCGTTAATAGTGAATAGATAGTAAGAATTTCAGCCCAATTTACGCAAAGTTGACGTAAACGTCAACCTAAATCATCCGATGAGTTGGATAAATGGTCAAAGAGTCTAAAAGCGAGTCGGCTTATGCCACATTTATCTGGTCTTATCACTTCAAGCTTCTCAAGAAACCGGGTATCATTGGGCCACAATTTTAAGTGAAAATACAAAAGGTAAAGCCGTGGAACGTGAATCGATGGAGTTTGATGTCGTCATCGTAGGTGCAGGTCCTGCCGGACTGTCAACTGCAATCCGCTTGATGCAAAAAGCCCAAGAAAAAGAACAGGAATTGATGATCTGTGTCGTCGAGAAAGGCTCTGAGGTTGGCGCACACATTCTCTCTGGTGCCGTATTTGAACCCCGTTCGCTGACTGAGCTCATTCCAGATTGGAAAGAAAAAGGCGCTCCGCTGAATACCCCAGTCAAAGAAGACGAAATTTACCTGTTCAAAAGTCAAACCAGCCAGATTCGCATTCCCAACGCTTTTGTG
>JABSOG010001127.1 GCA_013216025.1 Algicola sp.
CACCAAGCAGCAAAGTGGGCATGGGCATCCAGTACTTGGTCAAACGGTAAGACTTGTTCACTGGCCTCTTCAAACCGGCCCTGATGGGCATAAATAATCGCCAAAAGCGCACTTTTGTAACGTAAAAAACTGCTGCCAGCGGCGGCATTGTGAGCGGTTATGATCACCGCTTCTGCTTCGTCGAATCGATTCATCGCCGTCAGTGCTACGGTTTCTTCGATTTTGAATGGACCACAGTGTAAGTCGCCACCCGCTTTGAGTATCGCGGCTCTTTGTAATTGAATTTCGCTTAGCACTTTATCGTACTGTTTGGCATCTAGCAGCGCCTGATTATATTCAGTATTGATGCAATCAAAACAAGGCCATGCGGGGGTAATGCGCTTAAGGGTTTCTTGGCAAACGGCAATGCGTTCTTCAACAAAACCCGGTCCGTCGCTTTTGCCGTAACACGATGCCAAATCTTGCACTGCGCAGATGCTTTGAGGGCAATCTTTGGTATTGTCTGCGCTCGAAAAGTCAAGTAAATCAATGGCTTCACTGACCATGCCTTTGGCATTATGACGGTGCAAAACCTGACTTTGCAGGTACCAGTGACGCATGTAAACCTCAATCCAAGGATTGGCGTGCTTGCGCGCCAGACTTAGCGCCATAGGGTACATTGCGTCGATCTTGTCGTGTTTATCATTACAGGTTAAATTCGCAATGCTGTTCATTGCTTCCAATAACGCCGTGTTGCCGCTGGCCTCTAACTTAACTTGTTCATCGTAAACCCATCGCCAAATATCCATGTTTTCGCCTTGCAATACCTTATATTAGGTTAAGCAACGACTGGCCGAAACGTTGCAATTCGGCACCAAAATTATTGGTGCTGTCGGTGGCATCAAAACACATGATCACCATGAATGAGCGCAGCATGTTGGCCAGCGTTGCCGCTTCAAACGGCTTGCTTTGCAGTGCAATCAAACGCTCTATTAAGGGGCTGTTGAGGTTGACAAAAACTTGACGTTGTATGGTGTCATCGATTTTTACGGTGTGCAGTTTGGCTAGGCTCAAGGCCGCAGACCCAATGCGTTTGTCGGCTTCATCTTGTTCAATGCGCTGTTTGAGCTTAACTTGCTGATCTTCGACAATCACCATAGGCACAAAACCCGGATCAAAATGGGTGAAACAAATACTGTCGCCTTTGCGACCCAATTGCTCTTTGAGAAAAGCGCCAACACCGGGGGCTGGGGTGACTGTTTTAAAAATTTCGTCGGCCCCAGCTTTGGTGCCCAGATGCACCACCTTGAGGTTGAAATTTGTTGCATATTTTTGGCAAAAACCGGCCCCAGCAAACATAAATCCGGATACGACTGGGATCATTCGGGTTTTGAACAAAATGTCTTCGTAACTGTTTTTATCTTCAAGGCGCAGATAAATGCGCCGGTCACTTTGCTTGAGCAAGGCGGGCAGGGTCATTTCGCCCATGTTGGTGGGCACTTTTATCACATCTGACAACACATCAAATAAACGGTCGTCATTTAACGCCGCGCCCATCAGAGCTTGGTTGTGCCTGCGTAAAATACGCCGCCAGGTTTCGGGCTCACCGCTGGCAATCTGCTTGAGCCCTTCAATCAGGGTCTCACTCAGTACATGTTGAACTTGGCGATAAGCGTCATCTGTTTGAATACTTTCGCGGCTGGCGGTGGGCGTGAGCGATTCAGACTCTAACACGCAACCAGCAAACCCGGCCCACAATGGCAATAATTCTCGTTCTTTTTGCGAAATGTACATATTACGGATAAATACCGAGACATTGCGATAATCAGAGGTTGCGTAACCCGAGGCGTCTTGGATCCAAATAAGGCCATTAACGCCCGCTGCGTTGTCTTTTTTGATGGGAATGACACAAATGGGATTAAAATTGTGTTCGAACAATTCGGCAAACTTCATGCGTTGCTTACGCAGTTGTAAAGCTGAGACGGCTGAGTCTTGCCGCCACGGAACCGACAAGTTGTTGACTGGCTCACTGTCGCCTTTTAGATAGATATCAATGGGTAACAACGAGCAATATTGTCGCAGCAGCGTTTGCAATACATCTAACGAAGCCAGCTCAGAAAATTCGTTGGATAGCTGCAATTTTACCAGGGTGCCAACCCCGCGCGGTTTACCGTCATCACATTGCTGAATCGAAAATTGTTTGCCGCCCCGGCTCGAAAAGTGCCAAGCCAAATTTGGGGTTTGGTATGAACAGGTCCACACATCGACTTTGTCGGACACCACGTAAGCCGACAAAAAACCCAAACCAAAATAACCAATCATTTGGCTGGCTTGGTTTTGGTCTTGCGACTTTCCATCACCCGACTTTCCATCACGGAAAAGTCTGGTATATCCTTGGCCAATGGTGGCAAGATAATTGATGACTTCGTCGTAGGTCAAGCCTGAGCCATTATCTTCAATATAAAGGATGTGATTAGTAGCATCAACTGACAGGGTGATGCGTAAATCGTA
>JABSOG010001128.1 GCA_013216025.1 Algicola sp.
CGTCGCGGCAGCGACGAAACCCTCAACACCATTTAGACATCTAAACATCTAGCCCTTGACACTTCCAGCAATCCTTGGCAAACTCCCCATACGAATTTTATTTGTTTGCTACAGGAATTTTTTTCATGCCCATTAAAATCCCCGACCAGTTGCCCGCTTTATCCATATTGGACAATGAAAACATTTTCGTAATGTCTCAGCGACGGGCCAGTCATCAGGATATACGACCGATGCAGGTCGCTATTTTGAATTTAATGCCGAATAAGATTGCCACCGAAGTGCAGATTTTACGTCAATTGTCTAATACCCCTTTACAGGTCAATATTGAATTTATACGCATTCATTCTAATGAATCCAGGCATACCCCTAAGGCGCATCTTGATAACTTTTATCACTTGTTTGACGACATTAAACACAAACAATACGATGGTTTGATCATCACCGGGGCGCCCCTTGCTCTGCTCGATTATCACCAAGTGACCTTTTGGGACAAAATATGTGAGGTGTTCGATTGGGCCGAAAAAAATGTCACCTCAACCATGTTTTCTTGTTGGGCTGCTCATGCAGCCTTGTATCACCACTACGGCATTAACCGCCATTTGCGACCACAAAAGCTTTTGGGTATTTACACCCATTCACCACTTGACCCGAACGAGCCGCTGACTCGGGGATTTGATGAGTCTTTTCAAGTCCCTCATGCTCGCTTTGGGTATATCGACAAAACCGACTACCTCAAAGTACCAGGTCTGAAAATCCTCGCGTTATCACCTGATGCTGGAGTCTACCTCGCTGCCAGTGAAACCCGCCGACAAGTTTATCTGACCGGACACCCAGAATATGACGCCTCGACGCTTGATGAAGAGTATCACCGCGATTTAAAGGCAAAAAAAGACTCTGATATTCCGTTCAATTATTATCCGAACGACGATACTCGCAATAAACCCAAAAGTTCTTGGCGCAGTCATGGCAGTTTGCTTTTTACCAACTGGCTCAATTATTACGTTTACCAGATGACCCCCTATAAATTGGCCAATAACCCTGTTGAGGCGCTTTGTGCTAGTCACGCTGACCATAAACTAAACAACATTTCGGCCTGATCTTTATACTCTCCCGGCGCTCAACCTATTGATCACCCAATACTCATCCCACTTTATTAGCCACCACCGATGATTGTGGGGTTGACAGCGAAGCGATTGCCCATATTATTAGGGTATGTTTGGCAACGTCCCTGCATTACCTTGTAAATAGGCCAGATAAGTGAGCCAAGTTGAAAACAAACAAATAATCAACTGACTACACATTAAATAAACCCGAAAAACAAAAACAGACTTACGAAAAGGCGACCTTTTGTCTGATGAACTCGAAAATTTAAAAGCACTGTATCTTGCTGAATGTGAGGCACGGCGGCTTGCCGAAGAAAAACTGGCTTTGCTGGAAAACGAACCACCGAGTCAGAATCAGCAATTGCAGGAGATCAGCAACTTTCTAGAACAGGCTGTTGGTGTTCAAATCAACGAGTTACAGGCGGCCAAAGGCGCTGCCGAATCAGGGCAAATCGAAGCCGAATCGGCCAATCAAGCCAAAAGTTCATTTTTGGCCAATATGAGCCACGAGATCAGAACCCCACTGACCGCCATCATCGGTTTTTCGCAAAGTATCAAAAACGGCATGATACCGCCAGACCAACAACCCGAAGTCATTGATATCATTCTTGATAACGGCAGGCATTTACTCAATTTGATCAACGACATTCTCGACATGTCAAAAATCGAAGCCAATCAGTTGTCAGTCGAATGTATTACCGTGGACTTTTATGGTCTGCTACACGACATTGCGCAGGTTTGCACCCCAACAGCCCAACAAAAAGGGCTGAAATTTATTATCGAAGTCGCCGATGATGTACCCAGCACAATAAGATCTGACCCGACCCGCTTAAAACAGATTTTACTCAACCTGTGCAACAATGCTTTGAAGTTTACCGAGACTGGCCATATCTTGATTCGGGTCGGTTATTTCGGCGGTTTAAACATGCTCGAAATCGATGTTATCGACAGCGGTGTAGGCATTGAGCAAGACAAAGCCGAAAAGTTGTTCAGCGCCTTTACTCAGGCCGACGAATCCACCAGTAGACAATATGGCGGTACAGGTCTTGGGTTGTATATTTCCAAACAACTGGCGCAATTTCTTGGCGGTGACATTACCTTAGAAACCCAAATTGGCGAAGGTTCGACTTTTGGCCTGACCATCGAATGTGGCGACAGTGAATTTTGCACCGAATCGTTCATCGAATATGAAAAAACAGTGGGCTGTGAGGACGACAATCCCGACATTCCCCACCTAGCTGGCACGGTATTGCTGGCAGAAGACAATGAAGTCAATCAACAATTGATTACCATGCACATCAACGCCACCGGTGCCAAAGTCGATATTGCGCAAGATGGCCAACGTGCCGTAGAGCTGGCATTGTGCCACGACTATGACTTGGTGT
>JABSOG010000112.1 GCA_013216025.1 Algicola sp.
CAGCCACAATACAATGCTGACGAGCACTATCATAAACAGCGGCGTTGCTCTTAACGGATATAAAAATAAGCTCATTTTACTGACAAGCCGCCATCGATAGGAATAATTGCCCCGGTAACATAATTGCTGCCCCGGCCTGCCAAAAAGCTGATGATCCCCGCGATATCATCTTCACAACCCGCCCTTTTAGCAGGAATACCGTCGATGAATGCGGCATTGTGTTGCTCGTCATTGGCCACATGAGCCATCATTTGGGTGGGGAAATACCCCGGAGCGATGGCATTAATATTGACCAGTTTACCGGCCAACTCTAAAGCCAGCACCTTGGTTAAATGGTGCAGCGCACTTTTACTGGCGGCGTAAGAATAAGCATTGTCGCATCGGCTCGCGCTGCCAACAATAGAACCCACATTAATCACCCGCGCCGGATAATCAGTTGATCCAGTCGCTTGCAGTAACGGCAATAATTGCTGAGTTAAAGTAAAAGGCGCCACCAAATTGACATCCATTACGCCTTTCCAGGCACCCCATGGAAACTGCTCTAGTTCAGCGCCCCAGGTTTTTCCTGAATTATTGACCAATATGTGAAGCTGAGATTCTCGCTGCTTGATTTCATCAGCCAATCCCATCACGCCCACTTCGGTGGCCAAATTGGCCTGCAACGCAATACACTGACCAAACTCACTAAGCCTTTGCGCTGTTTGCTCACAAGCGGCCAATTTGCGTGAGGCGATATACACCTTGGCACCGAGTTTGACCAGCGTCTGCGCCACCATTTCACCAATCCCCCGGCCACCACCTGTGACCAATGCCACTTTGCCTTGAAGTCCACACAAATGATTAAGCATGTTTTACCCTTTGTTGTTATTTTCTCAAGTCAGCTTAGCATTGTTCAAGGTGCGAGGCACACTGTTCGGTTTTAAACACCTAGTTGTTCAGATTTATACATAATGACTGTTCACTTTTATACACTGTCTGTCCTAAGAATAAAGTAATCGTTATTTTTCAACAAGATACGTTTTGGCTCACCTATTGCAATCCTCTTATCCTATAAACACTCATCAATAATCCAAACCTAAGAAGGAAAGCCTCAATGGTATCACTACTACTTGTTTTTCATATTACTGTGGCAACCACCGGTATGCTCAGTGGCGTTGCTGCAATGATGTTTGCCAAAGGCTCACCAAAACATCGCGCCAGCGGCAAAGTGTTTGCCATTTCAATGATTCTAATGGGATTAACAGCGATGTATTTAGCCGCGCTCAAGTCGATTATGCTGTCGGTTTTAGGCGGGGCTTTGATGGTGTATTTGGTTGCAACAGCTTGGCTTGCGGTCAAACCCCAATGGCAAAAAATGCCGTTTGTCGGTTTAACCGCGTTGCTTTGTTCATTGCTCATCGGTTTTGGTTATTTTTACGCTGGCATGGCCACCGCAGGCAGCGAAAGCGGTTTGAGCAAAGATGGGTTGCCGCCGAGTGTTTTCTATTTTTTTGGCTGTGTCAGCTTAATTGCAGTAGCCTGTGATATTAAGCGGTTATTTGCACAAAAGAATCACTTTTCGCCGCATATTATTCAACATGTTTGGCGCATTGGATTTGCGATGTTTATGGCCACTGCCTCTTTGTTTTTAGGTCAATCTCAGGTGTTTCCTGCCGCCATGCAAACAATGGCACTGCTGATGTCCCCCGTCTTGTCGGTTATGTTATTTTTTGTTTTTTGGCTGATAAAAGTGTCGATTGGGCGGCGTTTTAATATAAAGATGCGCAGCAGATTTATCAAAGCTTCGGCTTAACCCGCGCTTTGCTCGCCTGCTCATATCCAAAGGCCGCTTCAATTAACTTGCCTTCTGCTAAAAATCCAGCAAAAAACGAAATACCGACAGGCATGTCACCAACCGTGCCCATCGGCACGGTAATGTGCGGATAACCACTGGTGGCGGCTGGCGAGCTGGCAGAACCCAGGTAATGGTCGCCATTGATTTGGTCTATTTTCCATGCGGGTTGACTGGTTGGCGCAATCAAAATATCGACATTGTATTTTTTTAGCGTGGCATCAATGCCTTCTTTACCAGCCAGACGTTTGGCGTCTTTTTTGTGCTTAAGATAGGCCTTATCGATAAGTGGACCTTTGCCCTGTGCCATGTTAAACAGCTCTTGACCAAAATGTGGCATTTCTTGTGGGCTGTGTGCTTTGTTATAGCTAATAAGCTGTTCGAGTGTTTTGGGGTGGTCGCCTTTGGTATGGCTGAGGTATTCGTTTATATCGGCTTTGAATTCATACAACAAGACTTCGTATTCTGATTCGTCCCACTTGCCCACAGTGTCAATATTGGCGTTGTCGACGATGATGGCACCTTGTTTTTTCAGCACTTCAAGCGATTGTTCAAACAATTTGTCGACACTCGGGTGGTAACCCATCAGGTTACGCACAATGCCAAAACGTTTGCCTTGCAAACCATCGGCTTTGAGATGGCTGACATAATCGACCTGACTTTTAACCGCGCCTTGGTCATTTTTGTCCACTGCAACCATAGCCGTTAACAGGTGCACCGCATCGGTGACTGTTCTGGCCATCGCACCAGCGGTGTCTTGGCTATGAGCGAGTGGAATGATGCCACTGCGGCTAACCGTGCCAAGCGTCGGTTTAATGCCGACAATTCCGTTGACCGATGCCGGACAAGTGACCGAGCCGTCAGTTTCAGTGCCCACCGCCAGCATCGTTAAATTGGCGGCAACAGCCACGCCTGAACCAGAGCTTGAGCCACAGGCAGTGCGTGTGATGTCATAGGGATTTTTGGTTTGTCCGTACATGCCACTCCAACCGCTGGATGAGTGGGTTGAACGAAAGTTTGCCCATTCTGACAGGTTGGTTTTGCCGAGAATAATGGCGCCGGCTTTGCGCAACTGCTCGACCAAGAAGGCGTCTTTTTCGGGGAAATTGTTTTGCAACGCTCTGGAGCCTGCGGTGTTGGCCATGCCATCGTTAGTGTCGATATTGTCTTTGAGCAATACCGGTATACCATGCAGTGGGCCGCGCGAGCCTTTATTTTTGCGCTCTTTATCTAACATTTTCGCTCTATTAAGTGCGTTTTTGTTGAGTTGCCCCACGGCATTGAGCTGCACGCCGCTATCATCATGTTTTGCAATAACATCCAAATAATACTGTACCACTGCTTCGCTGCTTAAATCTCCTTGGCTGATTTGCTGTTGCACCTGTTTGAGCGTTAGCTCCTCAAGGTTGATTGCTGCTTGGGTCGCAGGGGTGAGCAACAGTGTCGATAACCCTATTAATACAGATAGAGCTGAGAAAGAAAGAGCTGACTTAAACAGAGCTGGCAAAGACAGAGCTGACAATTTTTTCATGTGAAGGATCGCAAATTTGACAAAATGGGTGATGGGTTTATAACGTTTTTGATTTATCCTTGTCCAGTTATTTATGAAAAACAGTTTTTCACAACTTAGTGCAACAATCTTTACATTCAAGGAATACTGAGGATGAATCTACAACGGGTCGGCAGTATCGGTGCTTTGCTGATGTTATTGATTTTGGCATTTGGGGCGCGCAGTTGGGTGCCATACCAATATGTTTTCGCTCAACCCGAGCAAACCCGGCTGCTTGGCGTTGACCCATTTTTTCACCTGCGTCAGAGCAAGACCATACTCGACCAATTCCCTCATATCGATCGCTGGGACCACGGCACCCATTTCCCTAAGGGCATTCCAAACGATGCCACCGGCCTGTTTGCTGTGGCGATTGCGGCTGTCACTATCACGGTTTATGGCGGCAAGGCCACGATAAATGAGGTGGCCACCGTTGCAGCGTGGTTCTCACCTGTTTTGGCGCTTTTTGCCTGTATTTGTTTATATTTACTGGCTAGTAGCTTGCTCGGTCGAAGGGCCGGATTGGTCGCTGTGGGTTGCTATCTACTTTATCCCGGCGACGCACTAGACCGCACCCTATTGGGTTTTGCCGATCACCACAGTGCCGAGGCCTTTTTGGCGTTGGCCATCACACTGGGTTTGGTTCACTTGTTCAAGCATAACAATCGACCTTGGTGGCAACCGGCTTTTGTTTGTGCCTCTCCCTTTATTGTGCTTGCTTACACCTGGAAAGGTGCCGCTTTATTCATGCCGATAACCGGCTTTTGTCTGTTGTTGTATTGTACTTTTGCGCTGGCCACCGGTGTTGATCCCAAGCGTTTGGCGCAAGCCACCATTCGTTATAGTTTGGCACTGTTGGTGGCTTTTATTACCCTGCACTTTATCTGGCCTGAGTTAACGCTGTTCACCGCCGGCATGATGTGGCTCGGCGCAGGCGCAGCAGGTTTGGCGCTGGGTGGCTGGGGATATTTGTCTTTGCTCAGGTTTTTAAGTCAAAAATACCCATCGACACCTGTCGCCTTTGGCGGATTGTTTGTGGTGCTCACTTTGGTGGCGCTGATTTTACAACTGACCCCCATCGGACAGAAAATTGCCGAAGCCATGTTCGGCGCACGTAATGCGCTGATCGTTGAACAATCGGTGGTGACCACCAAAGCCTATTTTGAACTACTGGGTAGCGTTGGCCTTTTGGCTTTGCCCGGTTTAGTGATTGGACTGTGGATGGTCTTTAAAAAACGCTGGCCACTAGAAATCATTTTTCCCATTGGTATGGCTGGCACATGGTTATCGTTGTGGTGGCAAACAGGCGACTTTGACTATACGGTTGTGGCATTCATCGCTTTTGGCGCCATGTTAACGCTATACGGCTCATTTGTGCGACTTAATGCTGCACTTGTTCGACGAAATGTAAAATGGCAGCAAGGTCTGGCCAGTGCTTTTATTACTCTGGCTGGCACCGTAACAGCCGCTGCTGTGTTGATACTGCCCATCTATCCGCTCAAGTGGTCGGTTACGCCTTGGATTGACCAAGCCAAACTCTCTAGTTTGGTGATTTATGAAGATGCCTGGTATCAAGCGGCCAATTGGTTGGCAGAGCAAACACCCCAGCAACACGACTACGGCGTAATGTCCTCATGGGAGTTTGGTAATATCATTGCAGCTTATGGCGGCGGTACGCCGATGTGGAGCCGTTTTGCGTCGAGCAAGGTGCCAAAATGGACTTTTGCCCAATCAGAACAACAATCGCTCCAATGGTTGTGTCCCAAATGCGCCAAGGACAAAAAGGGACTTGACCATCAACAAGTAAAATACGCCGTGGTTGACGCCAAAACCTACGGGCCGTACTTTTATGCTAAAACCCAATACGTCAAAATGCCGATCAGCACGGTGCAAAACGGCCATTTTGATGTGCAAGGCAACCCGGTGCCCCACATCAATTTTGGTAAGTTTCGTGAAAATTCAATGGTAAACCGCCTATATGGCAAAAACGGCAACGAACTGAGTCATTATCGACTGGTTTTTGAAAGCTCGGCACTGAGTTATAACGCGGCTTTTTTACAGTTGTTTGAAAAAGGAAAGTATGACTACCGACTGCATGTTTTGCCAATCAACAGCCCGCAGGAGAAGCAGCAATATAGCCGCTGGGTAACAGCCGATGTAGTTACCACCAGTGATGGTTATTTGTATGATGACCAAATCGAATCGAGCATAAAAATATTCGAAATAGTACCGGGTGAAACAATCAGCGGTACCACCGAACCCGGTGCAACGGTTCAGGCTCGGCTTGAATTAACCAGCACCAACAACCCCAGAACATTACGCTATACCCGCACGACTGTAGCAGACAAGCATGGTCAATATACTTTGATAGTGCCCTACCCGACTGGCCCTGCTGACTCGTCCACCAGCGTATTTTCCGAAAAGCCTTATCAGGTGTTTATACAATTGCCGGGTGAAGGTGGCTTTGTTTTTGACCGGGCGGTGTCAGTTCTCTTCGTCGAATAACATAAACCTTGATTGAATCTCAAACGGAGGATGGGGCGAAGCTTGCGAGCCGTAGTTAGCGCTTGCGCGTAACCCATCGGGCCAACCTTGTCGTTAACCGTCAAGCGGCGGTGATACAATTGAGTGTTTCAATCATGCCACAAAAAAAGCGCGAATAATTCGCGCTTTTTTTGTCTTTATCTATAACAGCCATATCATTTAAAGTGATAGTTAAGCCCAATCGACCACATTTCAGCTTTGTCGTTATCGAGTTGGTATTGCTCCCACTCAATTGACAAGGTGACGTCTTGGCTCAATTGATAACCACCACCCACACCAAAATACAAGTCCGTGCCTTTATTGCCGTCATTGCCGATGGTTTGATTAGTATTGAGTGATTGGGTGTTGAAATCACCTTCCCAGTTAAACACGCCAACGCTACCGGTCAGGTCGATATTGTCGGTGATATTGTAGCGATAGACACTGCCAAGGGTGAAACCGTCAGCTGAGTTGGGGTGGATTTTTTTAGCATTGTTAAAGAATAATCCGGGATCAGATACCACCGCATTCAATTCGACATTAACGTCATTCAAATCCATGTAACCGGCTTCGATGGCAACGTTACTGGTGACGTCAAAACCGACGTTGAGTTTCCAACCAATGCGGCTGTCGTCAACCGTGATATTGGTGACATTCACACCTGTGGTGGTTAATTCGTTACGGAGATCGGCAGCGGTGCGGTCTGAGGTGACTTGGCCCAGAGCGGTACCAATGTACCAAGCAGTATCGTCTTCGGCAGCGAGAACAGAAAACGAATACAGAAAAGCGGCAGCAAACAATAAGCTACTCAGTATCATAAATGACAGACGATCCACTGTCTTTTTAATTTTAGTCTGTTTCATACCCTGTTGATCCTTAATGATCTAACGCCTTTTACTGACGATTAATTGGTGATCGGCGAAAACCAGCAATACTTAAATATACTAGCAAGAACCACAGCAATGCGCCACCTCCAGAGGTTTTAATATCAACAGTAGTGGTTGCCGCTTTGACCGTTATACTCGCCACACCAATCGCCTCGCCGCCCAGTGCGTCACTGATGCGGTAGTTGGCGGTATCCACGCCAACAAAATCACTGTTAGATACATACGTCAGGGTATGATCGGCATTGATCACCACAGTGCCGTTTTCGGCGCTGGCAGCAATGACGCCCAGCGCATCGTTTTCACCATCGCTGTCGTTTTCCAGCACATTAATCGTGACCGGCTGACCAGTGACGGTCGAGGCACTGTCTGGCGTGGTCACCGGATTTTCGTTAGTAATAACGGTAATGGTCAAGGTTGCTGAGCTAGAGCCGCCCTGCCCGTCAGTCACGCCGTAAATCACGGTTTCTACGCCAAAGTAATCGAGCGCAGGTTGGTAGTACAATTGGTTGTTTTCAATACTGACCATGCCAAATACCGCATTAGCTGAGCCAATCTGTAATTGGTCACCATCGGCATCTGAGTCGTTGGCCAGCACATCAATGGTCAACGGGGTGTTGAGCCGGGTTTGTGCAGTATCGTTTTGAGCTATCGGTTGGCTGTTATTGTCAATCACCACAGCGACACCACCCGGGTCAACAATAGTTGAATTGACCTCACCATCGGCATCGTTAGGCCCACCATCAGCGATGATCAACTGCACACACCAATAGCCTTCAATCAATCCAGCTTCCCACAGTTCATCGCCCGGAGGAGGACAATAACCAGCCTCGCCAGCAGTGGACCACAATTGCTCTTCGGTGGTTTCGACAAAGTCTTTCCAATTGCCATCAACGTCTATTTTACGATACAAAGCGTTAGTCGGAATAGGCTGACCTTGTGGCAAGACCACGCGATAACTTTGACCGGCAACGGGCAGGCCATAAGCAATAAAGTCGAATATACCACCAATGTTTTGTGCACTGTCGTCGGCAGTTGATGTGTCGATTATTCTGGCACCACCGGTTTCACCGCCCAGCGCAGCATCACCCAATCTCATACAAACACCCGGGTCGCCTTCTACCAAATAGTCCTCACTGGAAGCGACCTCTTCAGGGATGACATTACATTCTGCAATGGAATCCAAGTAATCGGGAATACCATCACTGTCTTTATCACCTAACCCTTCAACATCATCCGGTATGCCATCGTTGTCAGTGTCATCACTGGTCAGTACCACGGTGTTTTGTTCCAACCGCATGGTCACTTGCTTGCGGCCCTTAAATTTAACATCGTCACTGTCGGTGACTTTCAAGGTGATGTGATAAACGCCCAACTCAATACCTGTGGGGTCGAAAGTAAAGGTGTTGTCTGCACTGTCGATGTCAAAAAACACGCCTTCTTTATGCGACCACTCAAAATTGTACTGGTTGTTTGAGTCAGGATGGTCAATCAGCGCGCTAACCACCACCAGACCATCTTCAAGGTTCAACACAAAACGTTCGTCTTGTGCCTGAACCACCTGCAAGTCCACTTTGGGGTTAACATTTTTTTCGCTGATGGTGATTGTTTGGGTGAATTTAGCCCCACGGTTAACCGTATCATCAATAGTAATAGTGATGGTTTCTTCACCTTCGAATAAAGTGTCGCTAAACACGTTAAAGGTGATGAATTCGGTAGTGCCCGATGGAATGAGAATTGAATTGATGGTCAAGTCATGATCAACTCCCGCAACAGCGGTACCGCCCACTGTAAACGGTATGGTCAAAGGATAAACCGGTGAATCGCCGTTAAGGCGGATGCCTACGGTCACCGCATAACCTTCAAGTACGGTTTGATTTTTGTCTATTGATACCAGCGGATGCACTTTCACCAATTGACTGGCCACTGCGGTACGACCAACGCTGTCGGTGGCTCGCCAAAATACGGTATTGACCCCAGGTTTGAAGAACGTGGTACCGCCATCAAGCGAAACGGGTATGGGATTGCCATCACGGTCTTGTGCAGTGGCCACACCAAGGTCAACTTTGGTAGAAAGCGCGTTGGCGTTAACTTCAATATCTGCCGGCGAAAATATCACCGGCAAATCAGCATCTGATACATTGATGTCGACAAACACCAGCGCCGAATCACTGGCCCCAGAGACATCTGAGATTTGGTAACTAATTACCGCAGCGCCAACAAAACCGTCGACCGGATCATAGTTGAGTTGGCTGCCCGAGAATGTCAGGGTGCCGGTATTAACTGTCGCGCCGATAATCGTCAGGGTATCACCGTCAACATCGCTGTCGTTGGCCAGTACATCAATATCAAACGCTAACCAGTTATCACGATTAACCGTATCGTCATTGGCCAGCGGCGCATCATTTACAGCAACTATGGTTATGGTCGCCACTGCTGGCTGAGAGTCGACAAAGCTGTCATTGGCGACAAAGGTGAAGCTGTCAGTCCCGTTGAAATCGCCATTGGGGGTATAGGCCAGATTGGGTGGCTGACCACTAAACGTACCATTTTCAGGATTTATCGTAACAGTAAAGTCCAGTGCATCGCCGTCGATATCGCTGCCGGTTAGCCTCATCGAAACCGACTCGTCTTCAAGCACAGTTAACATCAGTGCATTGGCCACTGGCTGATCGTTGACGCTGCCAACGTTGATTTGCACCGTGGCGATGTTCGAATCAAGCCCGCCATCATTAACACTGAAGGTAAAGCTGTCGCTACCAAAGAAATTAACATTGGGCAGGTAACTTAGGTTAGGCGCTTCTCCGCTCAGTTGGCCGTTGACAGGCTCGCTTACTCGAGCGAAGGTTAGGCCATCATTTTCGATATCAATGCCGGTCAAAATAATTGCGATGGTCGTTTCTTCGAGCGTCTCTACGGTTTGATCATTGGCTAGCGGCGCATCGTTAACGGCTTCGACCACAATGGTCACTGTGGCCTCAGCAGATGTTATCGAGCCATCACTGACACTAAAGGTGAAACTATCGGTGCCATTAAAGTTGCTGTCTGGCTGATAAGTTAAATCCGATGCCTGTCCATCCGGGGTGCCAGAAAGAGTGCCTTTGGAGGGGTTATTTATGTTATAGCTCAGGTTATCGCCTTCAGGATCGATGCCTTGCAAAGTCAATTGCACAATGCCATCTTCGCTAGTCGTTATCGTTTGGTTCTGCGCTACAGGGCCATCATTGATGTTGTTAATCCCAATTGAAACTGTGGCCTGACTAACCGCGCCTTGGTCATCAGCCACTTGATAAACAAAGCTGTCACTGCCAAAGAAATTGGCAGTTGGGGTATAAACAACATGACCATTGCTTTGCACTTCGGTGCTGCCGTTTTGCACTGCAGTGACTATGCTCACCGAGGTTGCATCAATCTGACCATCAATATCACTATCGTTAGCGAGTATGTCAATATCTACACTGCTATCTTCATTCACCACAGCGGTATCATTGTTGACCGTTGGTGCATCGTTCACCGATTCGATGGTTAATTCAACCGTGGCTTCGTTTGAAGTTGCGCCGCTGTCGTCAGTTACCTGATAGGTGAAACTGTCGCTACCGCTGAAGTTGTTGCCCGGCGTGTAAACAATGTGCAGGTTGCTGGTATCTATACTCGCTTGGCCATTTTGCGGCAGTGTGACGAGTGCTACGCTAACCAATGTTCCGTCGATATCACTGTCGTTACCGGTTACATTGATTGAATGGGCGGCATCTTCGAGTACTACAACCGTGTCGTTGACTGCCACTGGCGTATCATTGACACCAACAACTGTGACTATTACCTCGGTTGCAACAGACACCGCATCACTGTCGTCTTTGACTGTATAGCTTAAGATGTCAGTGCCAAAGAAGTTCGCTTCTGGCGTGTACACTATTGTACCATCTGCCTTCGCGGTGGCGCTGCCGTTAGCCGGTTGAGTGACGATGGCAACACTATCGACCTTGAGCTGGCCGTCGATATCCAAATCATTATCTAGCACACTGATGGTCACAGCCAAATCTTCATCTGTCGTTATAGTGTCGGCAACGGTCACAGGCGCATCATTCGCACCCGCTATGTTGATGCTCACAGTTGCTGCATTAGACACCAATCCCCCTTTGTCATTAACGGTATAAGTGAACGTATCACTGCCGTTAAAATTGGCGCTGGGCTGATAAGTGACCTTGCCATCAGCTATGGTGGCTTCGCCATTTTCGGCTGGTACTGTCACTGCCAGCGTCGCGGCGTTAATATCGTCTGTTGCATCGACATCGGTATCGTTAGCCAATACGTCTATAACCACACTTTGGTCTTCTGGCGTTTGAGCCGTATCATTGCTGGCCACCGGCGCATCGTTAATGGCCCCGACCGTGATTTTAACCGTGGTATCGTTTGAAACTGTGCCATTGAGGTCGCTAACCGAATAAACAAAACTATCGTCACCATTATAATTTTCTGCTGGCGTATAGGTGATAACGCCATTGGCGGTGTTGACGCTGGTAGTGCCATTCGTTGGCGGTGTTTTAACCGTCACACTGGCCGGGTTAAGCGCTACGCCCTGCCCCTGATCGTTTGACAATACATCGACTGCCACAATGTTGTCTTCATCAACGGTGGCGGTATCGTCTGAGGTTATGGGTGTCACGTCCACAACAGTAAAACGCCAGCCATCATTCGCGCTTATGCCTGAATAAGGGTGGCCTGCAATGTCGACAAAGGCCCCGGAGGCAACCGTGACGTAATACCCAGTCGTACCTAACAAGTCTTGTGACAGCGTAATGGTTGCGGTGCTGCCGTCGATAGTAACCGCTGCGGAGTCGGAGGCGATGGTTTCAAACACAATGTCGTCAGTGACGTTTTTCACTTCTATCAGATTATTGGTTGGTGTAGCGGTTACCGTCTCATCAAAACTGATGGTCAATTCAGGTCTGACTGCGACTTCAACGGCGTTATTGGCTGGTGACAATGCCGCCATTTGAGGTGCAAACGAATCTAATTGCAAGGTGAGCACATTGGACACCAAATTGCCGTTACCCGCAGCGTCTTGAACACTGTTGGCCTTAAGTGTCACAGTGACTTGACCGTCTACGACAGGGGAAATCACCAGTTGATAGATAGTACCACTACCAGATACAACCGAAGCGGTGCCAGTATCAACGACGATATTTGGCGGACTTAGATCGGCTACAGGCTCACTGAACGTTGCGGTGACATCAAACGACCCAGTGACGACAGCAGGAGCAGTGGTTGTCAGGGTGACAGTCGGGAACGTGGTGTCTTTGGTGGTCGTTGCGGTGGCAGTGGCGCCAACGTTATTGGCCAAATCGGTCAAGATGACGCTCAGGGTGATCAAACCATCAGCCAAACCGGAGGCATCGAGGCCGGTGATGGTTTGATTCGATGCGACCACTGTGCCGCCACCCGTGAACACCAATGATAGGCTGGGTGGTTCAATTTGGCTGGTTTTATCTTTTGACTGATCAGCAAGTCCTTGTGGTTTGCCCGCGCTGTCGCTGAGAGTATAGCTGTAGGTCGAGCCGATTTCAGCATTGCTAAATGAAAAGCTCAAGCCATTTTGATTGTTGGCGTTAATACTAAGTTCTTCGATTTTGACCTCGTAATTCAATGGTGCCGTCTCGTCATCGTCGTTAGCTATCACAATCGTTTGTTGTTGAATACCGTTTTCACTGGCCGCCCCGCCACTGATCGATGAGATATCAACGATGATGTTTTCGTCGGTCTCTTGAGTCGTATCGTCAATAAAGGTCAACGCCGTACTGGCTGAAGTTTGGCCGGCAGCAATGGTCAGACTGGTTACCGGTGCAACATAGTCGGTGCCACTGGTTGCGTCACCGCTATAACTCAACCCCACAATGACCGCTTCGAAGGTGACAATACTCAAAGTGGCCGTAATGGTGCTGCCACCAGCCGCTTCTGCCACCGAATTGCTGCTGGCGCTCAAACTAACACTGACCGTTTCGTCATCGGTGATGGTCAGAGTTTGTTGTTGCGATCCGCTCTCGCTGGCGGCTCCGCCACTGACATTGGTAATATCAACAATAATGGATTCAGGGCCATCGGCCAGCGCATCGTCAATCGCCGTGAGTGTCACTGTGCCTGTCGTTTGTCCAGAAGCAATACTTATGGCGGTTGAAGGCGTGGCGTAATCAGTGCCGTTAGTGGCTGTACCAGAATAACCCAAAGTGACTGTCACGGCTTCGAATGTCACTTTATCTAATGTGGCAGTCAAAGTACTGGTGCCTCCCGCTTCAGCGAAGTTGGTGGAACTGGCGGTCAAAGTAACTGCTACTGTATCGTCATCTGTGATTGTGACTGTTTGTTGTTGCGAGCCATTTTCACTCGCAGCGCCACCGCTAACACCTGTAATATCAACGATAATGGTTTCGTCGCCGTCTGCGTCAGTATCGTGTGATGCGGTTAGTGTTGCCGTGCCGGTTGTTTGGCCTGCGGTGATGGTAATGCTGGCAGCTGGCGTAGCGTAGTCTGTGGCGTTAGTGGCTGTGCCCGAATAACCCAAAGACACAGTTACCGCTTCAAATGTCACTTTATCCAGCGTTGCCGTTAATGTGCTGGTGCCACTGGTTTCTGACATGGTTGCTGCGCTGGCTGTTAGGGTAACCGATACCACTTCATCATCTATAATGGTCACCGTTTGTTGCTGACTGCCACTCTCACTTGCCGCGCCACCGCTCACGCTGGTGATATCAACAATAATGGTTTCACTGCCATCTGCGTCTGTATCGTGTGATGCGGTTAATGTTGCCGTGCCAGTTGTTTGGCCTGCGGTGATGGTAATGCTGGCAGCGGGTGATGCGTAGTCTGTGCCGCTGACAGCGGTACCCGAATAACCCAAGTTTACAGTCACATTTTCAAATGTCGCTTTATCCAAAGTTGCAGTCAAAGTGCTGGTACCGCCAGTTTCGAGCATGGTGTTGGCGCTTGCCGTTAAGGTCACCGAGACGGTTTCGTCATCAATAATAGTGACTGTTTGCTGTTGATTGGCATTCTCAGTCGCTGCGCCGCCACTAACGCCAGTAATATCGACAATAATGGTTTCATTGCCCTCAGCCCCGACATCATGGGAGGCGGTCAGTGTTGTGGTGCCAGTTGTTTGTCCTGATGCAATAGTGATGCTGCCCGCAGGTGTTACGTAATCGGTGCCGCTGGTCGCTGTGCCGGAATACCCTAAACTGACAGTCACATTTTCGAAAGTCACTTTGTCCAAGGTGGCTGTCAAGGTGCTGGTGCCAGAGGTTTCGTTGATGGTGTTTACGCTCGCCGTCAGAACCACCAGCACAGTATCGTCATCTGTAATGGTCACGGTTTGCTGTTGATTGCCAAACTCGACAGAATTACCGCCGCTAACCCCGGTGATATCGACAATAATGGTTTCGCTGCCATCAGCATTGGTATCATGCACGGTTGTCAGGTTGGTAGAGCCTGTGGTTTGCCCTGCCGTGATAGTGATACTTGCTGCGGGTGTTGAATAATCGGTGCCACTGGTGGCTGTGCCACTGTAACCGAGGCTCACCGTGACATTTTCAAATGTTGCACTGCTAAGCGTTGCCGTGAGGGTACTGCTGCCCGATGTTTCAGGCATGGTGTTGGTGCTCGCCGTCAGGGTGACTGTGGCGACATCATCATCGGTGATGGTCACCGTTTGCTGTTGAGTGCCGTTTTCGACCACGCTGGTACCAGCCACCCCGGTGATATCGATAATGATGGTTTCACCCGCTTCTAATGTGGTGTCATTGATTGATGTTAATGTGGTTGTGACGCTGGTTTGCCCGGTGCTAATCAGCACTGACCCTGCCGGTGTGGTGTAGTCGATGCCGCTCACGGCTGTACCGGTATAAGCCAAGCTGACTGTGGTGTCGCTAATGGTGGGTTTGTCTAACGACACGGTAATTGTGCTGCTGCCACCCGCTTCGGCCATGCTGGCGTTATTGACCGCCAATGATGCGACCGCAGTATCGTCATCGGTAATGGTGAGCGTGTGTTGCTGAGTACCGTCTTCTACTGCATTGCCACCAGTAACGCCCGTTATTTCGACGATTAAGGTTTCACTAACCTCAATATCGGTATCTTGAGTTGTCGTTACAGTCGCCGTGCCGGTTGTTTGGCCGGTTGTTATGGTGATTGACGATGGCGGTGACGAATAATCAGTGCCACTGGCGGCGGTGCCGCTGTAACCAAGGCTGACCGTCACATCGGCATTGGTTGCTTGGTTTAAAGTGGCCGTGTAAGTGACTGATGTACTCTCACCAACCGTGTTGGCACTGGCAGTCAGGCTGACGGTCACTGTATCGTCATCAGTAATGGTAATGGTTTGTTGTTGAGCAGTTGCTTCGGTTATGTCCCCCTGTGTGGAGGTAACGTCGACAACAATGGTTTCGTTGCCTTCCACCAGCGCATCATTCAGCCCTGTAATTGTGACAGAAGCGGTAATATCCGATCGATTAAAAGAAATGAAGCTGGTGCTGGCGGTATAATCTCCATTTATGGTCGCTGTACCACTATAGCCCAAAGAGACAGTTGAGTTGGCGCTGGCGGGCCTTGACAAGGTCATCAACACAACGCTACTGCCCCCATTTTCTACA
>JABSOG010001129.1 GCA_013216025.1 Algicola sp.
GAAACGCCTCGTTGTTTTTGTTGTTTCTGAAGGTTTGCCACTCTGATTCATTGGAGTGGGCTAGAATAACGCCTTCAAATGGCAGCGCTGAGAGGCCTTCGGTACCGTTGTAGTTACCTTCTTGCGTGGCAGTCAGTAGAGGATGCAGCACCTTGATGGGGGCTTTAAACATTTCGACAAATTCCATCAGGCCCTGATTGGCCAAACACAATGAGCCTGAATAGCTGTAAGCATCTGGGTCGTTTTGGGCGAAATGTTCGAGCTGGCGAATGTCAACTTTACCGACCAAGGCTGAAATGTCTTGGTTGTTTTCATCGCCAGGCTCAGTTTTGGCTATGGCGATTTGGTTGAGGATCGATGGGTTCTTTTTGACAATTCTGAACTTGCTGATATCTCCGCCGTATTCATTGAGGCGTTTGGCGGCCCAAGGAGACATTATATTTTTTAAATAGCGCTTTGGAATGTTGTATTCATTTTCGAGTAATTTGGCGTCCTCGTCTGGGTCAAATAGGCAAAAAGGGTGGTCATTGAGCGGAGACCCTTTGATACAATAAATCGGCATGTCTTGCATCAGTGCTTTGAGCTTTTCGGCCAAGGATGACTTACCCCCTCCAACAGGACCTAAAAGATATAATATTTGTTTCTTTTCTTCTAATCCTTGTGCGGCATGTTTGAGGTACGCGACAATTTGTTCAATGGCATCTTCCATACCGTAAAATTGTTTGAACTGTGGATAGCGAGAGATCACCCGATTAGAAAAAATTCGGCTTAGGCGTGCATCTTGGGAAGTATCGCACATTTCTGGCTCGCCAATGGCGATTAATAATCGTTCTGGCGCGCTGATATAGGCATTTCTGTCCTCCTTACAGATATCTAGAAATTCCTGTAAGGAAAACTCCTCCTCCTGGGCAGATTCATACCGTTGTTTATATTGTTCAAAAATGCTCATTGCCACCTCCAAGTCGTCTGGAAAACTTTCAAAAATCGAATCGAAAAAAGAAAAATACCTAGTCCAGTCCAAAAGAAATGGGGCGCTTTGGCTGGACAAAAATGATCGCTGACGTTATGTAAAAGCTTAGACCAGAATGCTTGATTAGTGTTGAATTTTTTGACTTTTTTTTGCGGTGGAGATAATTTGACAGGCTATTGTTGAGGGAGTAAACAATCGATTTTGGTGTTTGATTGTGGTTCACCTTGCGACGAGTCGCCGCAAAGTGAATAGAATGTTTTGACTGGTATTAACAAGGGCTGTTAATGCCAGTCAAACATCGATTAACCGGCGAAGTTGCTACTAGCAAATTCCCAATTAATCAGCTGCCAGAAACCGTTAAGGTAAGCAGGGCGAGCATTACGGTGATCGATGTAATAAGCGTGTTCCCACAAGTCTACAGTCATTACGGCAGTAACGCTTTCGTCTTGGATAGGCGTAGCGGCGTTTGAAGTGTTGACGATGGCGAGGCTGCCGTCAGCATTCTTAACCAACCAAGTCCAGCTAGAACCAAAGTTGTTTACAGAACTGGTGTTGAAAGCTTCTTGAAAAGCAGCAAAAGAACCCCATTTGGCGTTGATGGCATCTGCCAATGCGCCAGTAGGTTCGCCGCCGCCGTTCGGGCTCAAGCAGTTCCAGTAGAAAGTGTGGTTCCAAACCTGGGCTGCGTTGTTGAATACGCCGCCTTCAGTGGTACGAATAAGCTCTTCCAGCGACTTATCAGCCATGTCAGTGCCTTCAACCAAACCGTTCAATTTGGCTATGTAGGTCGCGTGGTGTTTGCCATGATGGTAATCTAATGTTTCTGACGAAATGTGAGGGGCTAATGCATCTTGTGCAAAAGGTAACGCCGGTAATTCAAATGCCATGTTCTCTCTCCAGTGGCTATGTTTGCATGAGGATAAGTGATAGGATCTAAACCTGAGTAATTTAGTCAGGTTTTCTTGTCACTTAAGAAAATTGAGCATAGTATAGTTCAATTTTCGTTAGTAAGTAAATCAAATACTTTATATATTCTTGTATTAACGGCTTGTTATGAGCCAGTTTGAAATTCAGTTCGACATAGAGGCCAAAAATGGAAACCTTAGACAAAATCAAAACGCAAATCGCCGAAAATCCGATTCTTCTTTATATGAAAGGTTCACCGAAGTTGCCCAGTTGTGGTTTTTCATCGCAAGCCTCACAAGCGTTGATGAATTGCGGTCAGCCGTTTGCTTACGTTGATATTTTGCAAAACCCAGATATTCGCAGTGAATTACCTAATTACGCCGATTGGCCGACTTTCCCGCAATTGTGGGTAGATGGTGAGTTGGTTGGTGGTTGCGACATCATCATTGAAATGTTTCAAAAGGGTGAGCTACAGCCGTTAGTCAACAAAACCGCTGAAAAACATCAAAGTGCCGATGCCGCTGAGTAAACGTCTACTTTTGTTCTTTAGACGCGCTGGTTGCGTCTAAAGAAGTCAAATCACTGGGCGCGTTGTTTGCGCCAAGTGATG
>JABSOG010001130.1 GCA_013216025.1 Algicola sp.
AGTCTGCTTGCTCGACTCTTGTGCCACTTTGTTGGGGTGGATTTGTGCCACTTTGTTGGGGTGGACTCTTATCACTTTGTCGTGACGTACGTTCCTGGGCTAATAGAGATGCACTTGACACCAACATCACAATCAACATGAGACGACTATAATTACCCATCATTCGATACCTTATGTAGCTATGACTTAACCATATGCAATAACCCGCCAGAAAACAAAAAAAAGGACAAGAACACCGTAACGGGTGTCTTGCCCTTATCATTGATTTTAACGTTTTTATGTGGCGTTATTTAGCACATTTCTCGTAAAAAGACGTTTCATTTTCAGGCTTGACTGGCAATACAAAGGGAGTCGCAACCTCTGATGGTATCGACATCACTGGTAAAGACGTTACCGCCTTGCGTCAACAAGTTGAGCACGTTGATCATGACCTTGCCATACACAGCGGCGTTGGCGTTAACAAAAGCAGCGCCACTGGCCATCAAGCACAAGAATTGATGCACGCTTAAACGAAGTCAGCGCTGTTTTAAATCAAACAAGGTTATAATTTCGATATAACCTTGCCTACGGTAGTCCGCTGTCATGACTCATTGATTAACCAGCGATCGCAATGCCTCAAAATAGGTTGGAAAAGTCTTGTGCGTACAACCGGGGTCGTTAATCGTCACCCGGGTATCACCCAAAGCCACCAACGAGAAACACATCGCCATGCGATGGTCATCATATGTATCAATCACTGCTTCTTTGAGCTGTGTGGGTGGCGTCACCTCTATATAGTCATTCCCTTCAACCACTTCGGCACCGACTTTGCGCAGCTCACATGCCATTGCAGCCAAACGGTCGGTTTCTTTCACTCGCCAGTTATAAATGTTGCGAATGGTGGTTTTACCTTCGGCAAATAGCGCTGCCACCGCAATCGTCATGGCCGCATCAGGGATATGGTTCAAGTCGACATCCACGCCTTTTAATGTGCCCCGGGTCACTTCGATGTAATTGTCTTCAATCACAATCTTTGCGCCCATTTGTTCGAGTACATTGGTAAATTGAACATCACCCTGAACACTGGTTTTACCAATGCCAGTCACGCGTATGGTACCGCCTTTAATGGCTGCCGCTGCGGTAAAGTATGACGCCGAAGACGCATCACCTTCAACCAAAAAGCTGCCGGGGCTGGTGTAGTTTTGGCCACCTTTGATGCGAAAGGTCTGATAATTATCGTTTTCGATAGTAATGCCAAATTTGCTGATGATATCCAATGTCAGATGAATATAAGGTTTTGACACCAAGTCACCGATAACATTGATCTGTGTATCTGATTTCAATAACGGTGCTATCATCAATACCGCAGTCAAAAACTGGCTGGAGATAGAGCCATCAATACTGACTTTACCGCCTTCAAGTGCCTTACCCTTTATGTTCAACGGCGGATAACCGTCTGCTTCCATATAGGTAATATCAGCGCCCAATTGATCTAATGAGTCCACCAAATGTTTAATTGGCCGCTCTTTCATTCTTGGCTCGCCGGTCAAAACAAACTCGCCTTCGCTGATGGCAAGCGCACCGCACAAAGGACGCATGGCAGTGCCTGCGTTGCCTAAAAACAATTCTAAAGGTTCAGTTTTATTAGAGGCAGGTTGGCTGAATACGCCGCCATTACCTTGTACAACACATTGGGTTTTATCTTCGCTTAACTGATAACTAATGCCGAGTTTGGTCAGGGCACCTAACATATAAGACACGTCATCGCTGTCTAGTAGATTGTTTAGTGTTGTCGTGCCGTTGGCCAGAGCCGCCAGCAACAATGCCCGGTTAGACAGGCTTTTTGAGCCGGGCAAATTTACCGTACCAGAGACGGATTTAATCGGTTCGAGGGTTAATTGGTCCACTTTTTTTTCGGCCCCTTCTTTCTCAGTCATAGGATTATCCGTTTTGTTGTTCAAATTTTTTCATGAAAGCGATTAGGGCATTCACCCCTTCGATTGGCATGGCGTTATAAATGCTGGCCCGCATTCCGCCCACAGCCCGGTGTCCTTCAAGCGCAAGCAATCCGTGTTCTTCTGATTGCAATACAAACTGTTTGTTCAGTGATTCGTCAGTCAGTTTAAAGGTCACGTTCATCACCGAACGATTGGCCAAAGCAACACCGTTGCTGTAAAATGGACTATTGTCGATAAACTCATACAGACTTTTCGCTTTGAGGTCGTTTTGTACAGCAATGCCTTCAACACCCCCTTTGCTTTTGAGCCACTTAAAAACCAACCCAGCCAAGTACCAAGCATAAGTCGGCGGTGTGTTATACATGCTGTTATGACTCGCTGCCAGCGAGTAATCCAATACCACTGGAGTATCGGCACGGGCTTTACCCAGCAGATCTTCGCGGATGATGACAATACACAAGCCAGAAGGCCCAACATTTTTCTGCGCGCCTGCGTAAATCACGCCAAATTTACTCACATCAATCGGTTTAGATAAGAAGTTAGACGA
>JABSOG010001131.1 GCA_013216025.1 Algicola sp.
CAAAAGGATTGGCTGTACCGTCCAGCGTGATGAGAGCGCTGGATCAAGAAACCCATGTGGACAAAGATGTACAAAAAGCGGTAAATTTGGCCGCTATTCACAATCGTCTGTCTGAGTTGGTGTCTCCAGCCAAACCCGAAACCATTGTGTTGATGGCCGACGAAAAGGCCAAAGCATCGCCTTTTCTATTCCTGGGTTCGGTTCCGCTTATTCGTAGAATGATGCTGATGGCTATCACCTCGTTACTTTTGCTGATCACCCTGAGCCTGTCACCCTACATCAATAATGAAAATATGGTCGCCAGTATGTTTGATATGAAAGGCACCGAGCTGTTGTTTGTGCAATCCATTTTGATGGCCTCGGCCGCTATCGGGGCTTCGTTTGCTGCGCTGTTTAAAGCCAACAGTTATGTCACCGATGGCAGCTACGACCCTAAATATGAAAGCTCTTACTGGGTGCGTTTTGTGGTTGGACTGATTGCCGGCATCATTTTAACTCAACTTATTCCGATTAACCTCGATGCCGTAGCCGATGCCGCAGGTGCGTCCACGGGAACCAGTGCAGGCGGCGTCAGTCACGCTGCATTGCGGATCACCATGGCGCTGGTCGGGGGGTTTTCGGCCAACTTGGTTTACAAAGTACTCGACCGTATTGTTGAAACTGTTCAGTCGTTTATTTCGCCACCGGTCGTTGCAGATACACAGGTGTTAAAAGATAGCCTTGTTAATCAATTCGAGCGTGAAAAACAACAGTTTATCAGCGAGTTGTCAGTTGAACTCAACCGCATTCAGCAGCAATTGTTTGTTGATGACCAGCCAATCAGTCAAAAAAAAATTCAAAACCTGCTGGCCGATTTTCAAGTTTTTATCACTTCAAATCAAAGGAATAACTAATGCAAACCATGATAGTACCAACGACCCCAGGGCGAAGTTTCAAGCCAAGCGCAGCTCTCAACACCGCTCGTTACACTCCTCTCAAGACGGCTCTTTACAAGGGAAGTGAGCAATTTTTACGGCTGGGACTCGTGTTGTGCCTTTGCCTGTTTATGTCGGCTTGT
Organism: Algicola sp.; assembly: GCA_013216025.1. Taxonomy (GTDB): domain Bacteria; phylum Pseudomonadota; class Gammaproteobacteria; order Enterobacterales; family Alteromonadaceae; genus JABSOG01. The sequence continues at coordinate 1,058 of JABSOG010001131.1, forward strand.
TCAATGAGTTTTATCTCTGATTATGATCAGGCGTCGATGGATGAAATGCAATTGGTCAACAAAAAAATCGACCGCCTTTTTATCTCCATGACTTACGCCGACCCTAAAGACCGAGGTTATGAGCAATTTAAAGCCGCATATCTGGATATTGATGTTGAGCTAAACGCGTTGCGCACCATGCAGGCGGTTAGGCCAATGAATGAATTGACGGTAAAACAGGTCGATATTCTGTTGAATCTGTGGAAGCAGGAACGAGCCGGTCATCAAAAATCCAAGGGGATGTCGAACTTCATCATCAAACTTCATCGCAGTCAATACAACCGCCTGTTGATGGCGATGATCAAAGGTGAGAGCGCCAAACCCAAAGATTCTAAATCTAAATCAAAATAACGAGGAATATCCAATGAGTGATGCAATTAATGGTTTGTTAAATGATGCAGCCAACAGTGCGGCCAGTGTGCTGGGAGAAAGTGGGGGCAAGGTCAGCGAGGCTTTGATGAAGATGTTCGGTCAGCAGGATAATCCCTTTGTTATCTTGCTCGAAGGCCTCAAAAACGGCGAGTTAACTGCTGATGAATATCAAATTGAGTTGGATCGTGAAAAACAAGTATTGCAAGGTCAGCTGGTGACCTTAGAGATTGTGGTTTTGTCAGAGGCACAAAAGGCGGTCAACGCGCTAATTTCGAGCCTGACCAGCGCCGCCAAAGCCGCGTTATAACCCGCCTACCAAAAACATATATGGTGCAGCAATGACCAAGTCACTTTTGCACCGACCGTCAGCCAGCGTTACAGCGTTCGTCTGATATCCGCATTGATGTATCGATAAGGACCGGCTAATGGCCAACACAATCAAGCGCATTCGCTATCGGCGTGTCGTGCTGACGCGCCCTTTTTATCAACCGGTCAAAATCCGCAAGGTAGCCGGGGTTGAAACCACTGGTGAGCACCAAAAAAACGCTCAGCAAAGCACAGCGCTAAAAGCAGGTCAAAAGGCAGGGCAAGCGTCTCAACAAGCCGTTACCTCAGTGGCCGAACCGTCGGCTCAAACCGGTGACGAAACCGATTACGAGCAGTCAACAGTAGCCAGCTTTGAACCGGGTAACAATCCTTATGCCTACATGGTTAGCCAGTTGCCGACCATTTTGGAAGGGATCCCAAACCTGCTATCACCTGTTGAACCAGAGCAAGAAGAGGGACGGTCGACAGTTGATGCAACGGTCGAATTGACAGCAGAACCTGAGCCGACAACTGAGCCAGAATCTGAGCTAGCATCAGCAACGGATCTAGAACCGGAATCAACGCCAGCGGCAGAACCTGAACTAGTGCAAGGGTTAGAACCACAACTCACGGTAGCACCAGCGCCAGAACCTGAACTAGTGCAAGGGTTAGAACAACAACCCACGGTAGCACCAGCGGCAAAATCTGA
>JABSOG010001132.1 GCA_013216025.1 Algicola sp.
CAACACGCGCAGATAGTGGGTTTTATCTCTTATTTTGAAACCGACGAGATGATTTACAGTGGTTTGGTGGGTCATCAAGATGATTCTGGCGACAATGGTACCTATCGAAGTTGTATTCGCTGGTTAATCGACTTGGCGCAAACCCGCCAAAAAACACTGCATTTGAGTTCAGGGGCAGGGGAGTTTAAACGCCGCCGGGGTGCCAAAGCGCAGATGGAATATGACTATATTGTTTTTGACCACTTACCCCGCTGGCGTCAGGCCGGTTGGTGGTTGTTGGGCAAAATATTTAATACCCTAGGGTATGCTGTAATGACAAAATTAAAGGTGTAACGATGAACGAAAAACAAAAAAGTGGTTATGACAAATACTTTGCCAGTGCGACAAATAATATTCGCAACAAACACTACCCACAAGCCATGACCGATTTGGGCTGTTGCCATATATTGAGCAAAAATGCCTATCGCAGTCATCTCAAAATTCACTTGTTGATGTTATGGGTCGGTCTTAAAACCTTCAATTTTAAAGAGGTTCGGACTCAGCTTATTCGCTCGACAGTGGCCTTTGCCACCTTGCCATTTATGGCAGGCACTGGGGTTAATGGCAAGCCGGGTGATTCTAATTACGGCTTTTACGACAAACTGGAAATACCCGAACACCTCAAGGAATATTTCAGATGATACTCAATGGGCCAGCCCTTAGAGTCATGCAACAACAAGCCAGAGGGCGGTTTGTGCGTAAACTGCTGATTTATTGCGGCGGACTGATTGTTCCTGTTGTGGCTGGATTGGTGTTTGGTTTTAACTTGGCCTTACAGTGTGTCATCGCGATTTTTTTGGCCCACGGCACTCAGTTAATGCACCAACTGACCCATGGCGTGTTTAACCCCAACAAAGACAGGTTTATTGGTTGGTGGCTAGGGCTGGCTTTATTTGAAAACTTTATCGAATACCGGGTGAGCCACTTAAACCATCATCGTTTAATTGGCACCGAAAAATACCATTGTCACCCCAGCCGAATGCCAAAAGTCAGCGGTCTTGTCAAAGTGGTTTACAGTGGTTTGCACCTGTTTAAAATTGTGTTTTATGTTAAAACCCTGAGGCGTCTGTTCGCTGCCTTGTTGGGCCGCTCGGACATTGCGCCCAACGACAAACAAAATCGGCTTATCTGCAATGATTATCGCTGGATGTTATTGGCGCATAGCGGGGTGTTGGCTGGCGCTTATTATTTCGGATTGTTAGGGCTATTGGTCGACATTTGGCTGATACCGTTGGTGATAGCGTCTTGTTTGCACACCTTGTTGGAGCTGGCCACGCACGCCGATTGTGCCATGGACGAAACTGATCCGAGACTAAATTCTCGCAGTATCAGAACCAATGGGTTGATGAATTGGTTCAGTAACTACGGCTGTTTTCACGCCGAACATCACCAATATATGGTCGTGCCGATGGATGTGTTACCGCAAATTCATGGCCAAATGCCGATGGACATTAAACACACCAATCCGGGTTATTTGGCTTTGGTATTACAACTGATGCGGTCATTTGTTAAAGGGCTAAAAGCGTCGTGAGAAGCTGGTTTGTCTATTTGCTGTTATCACAACTGTGTGTACTGATTTGTGTTGGACTCATCCGGTTTTGGTATTTGGCGCAAATGTCGAGCGCACAAGTCGCTGGGGCCAGTTATGGATTGTTTTTGTTTTGTTCGTCAGTGCCGTCGATTTTTGTGCCATTTATCGTTAGCCGCTTTATCGATCAGGGTCGCTATCGACGAGTCAGCTTGTGCGGTTCGCTGGCACTGGGTGTCACAGCCATAGTGTTAATGGTGTTGCAGCCTTGGGTGGGTTTGGTGCCGATGGCCTGTTTGTTCACCTTCGCCGCGTCGATGGTGGTGGTGAGTTCGCAATTGTGTATCAAGTCGGCTGTTGTGCAAAGCGCTGATAGTAGTAAAGGTTATGCCAAGGGTAATTTGTTGAATCAGGTGGTGCTGGCGTTGTCATTGTTTTTACCCGCATTAATCCACTTGCAGGCCAATCAGTTTTACAGTATCGACGCCTTAATGGGCGGGTTATTACTGTGTAATGTCGTCACGGCGGCGGTTTTATATCATCGCATTCCGCAACGTTTGGTGTCTGCAACGGCCGCGCGGTTAACTCAGGTTACCCCCCGTCAGGCATGGCGAATTTTGCTTAACTATTTGATGTCGCCTGTTAGTGCCATTTATGTGTGGTTGCTGTTGTCGATGAATTTTCTGTCAGGCAGTATTGAAAGTTATGCATTGCCGCAGATACAGCAACTTTACGGCGGAGACGGTTTGGTTTATGCCTTGTTGGCGGTTGGCTGCATCTACTTTATTGGCAGTTTTGTCAGCGTTGCTATGCGCCGATTACCCGCACATTTGGCAGGCCCAAAAGCCATGTTCGTGGTGCTGGCGGTGGGCTGTACAGCCGGTATACTGCCACCAGGCGGCGGGTTGTTTTT
>JABSOG010001133.1 GCA_013216025.1 Algicola sp.
ACACTGAACTGAGCAATGCCCAACGAGGCCAGTAAACCGACATCGGCAGCGGTTATCTTGCGACCTTGCTTCAAGACCACATCATCGACCGTAATGTCTTCGCCGCAACGGCGCACGCTGTTGCCCACTGGCGGTTTTACCGTAAACCTAATGGTGTCGCCTTGCGCTTGCGCGCGTTCTTGCATCACCACACAATCGGCGCCAGCGGGAATGGTCGCGCCGGTCATGATGCGAATGCACTGGCCTTTGGTCACTTCGCCGTCAAAAGGGTGTCCGGCAAATGACTGACCGACCAATTGCAGGGTGTCGGCATCAACCAAATCTGAGCTGCGCATGGCATAACCGTCCATCGCCGAATTGTCATGAGGCGGTACATTAAGGGTCGATTGAACATCATGGGCCAACACCCGGCCCAAACAGTTCGGTAAATCAACCAGTTCAGTTTCGGTCACTGCACTAATGGCGCCAAGCAATTTGTCCATTGCCGACTCTATCGACATCAACCCGTTGGTATCACAACAGTCCATACTTTAATCCTTACTTTTAATTGGGTATTGCACATTCAACCAGCCAGCTCACACAGCTTGGTCACGCTTTTGAGGTTGCGGGTGGTGGCACAAACGGCCAGCTTTTTTTCGATAAATACATTGGTCAGTTTGCTTTTGCCATAACCATTGGGGCAATGCAAATACACCACCGAGCCGTCAACCACCAGCTTTTCGGGTGCTTTGACATACGTGGCAATGGCATCGATTTTGTCTTGATGTGGCTCGCCTGCCAAAAACGTGACCATTACTTGCGTGCCGTCTTTTTCGAGTTCGATACCGTCAAAAGGCAAATTAGCCAACACAGCTTTGAATTCATCCACCGTTCTGACATCGACCGGCACATCGAACGAATACGCTTTTGTTATCGCCTGCTCTATTTGAGTTTTGAGTGGCGATTTGTCGTTTTGTTCACACTCAAATAGAACGTTGCCGCTTTGGATATACGTGCTGACATTAGAAAACCCCAAACCTTCGTACAAGGCTTTTAGGTCGGCCATTTTAATCTTTTTTTGGCCACTGACATTGATGCCGCGCAAGATTGAGATAAATTTCATGTGGAAGACTCTCTGATGTTTATGACTTTGGCCTCTAAAAAGTTTTGCCACATATTAAATTAAACCTACGGCACTGCAAGCACAAGATTACTGATAGGCCCATTTTCTGCTAAACTGCGCGCAATCGAGTCTTAATGGCCATATTTGATGAGTTTCTCTAACTTAAAACTAAACCCAAACCTGCTCAAAGCACTAACCGAATTGGGTTATGATCAACCGACCCCTATTCAGCAGGACACCATTGGGCCCATTTTAAAACAACAAGACGTTATGGCCCGCGCCCAAACCGGCACCGGCAAAACCGCCGCCTTTGCCCTGCCCATTTTGCATCGTTTGGCAGAAAATATAAGTGAAGGTGGGAATGAAGGTATAAGCAGACCGATTAGGGCCTTAGTGTTAACCCCTACCCGCGAGCTAGCCCAACAGGTTTATAAAAGCTTCGACAGATATGGAAAATACACCGAATTAAAGTCGGCCATTGCCTATGGCGGAGTGAGCATCAATCCACAAATTGCCGCGCTTAAACAAGGGGCCGATGTGTTGGTGGCTACCCCGGGGCGATTGCTCGACCACTTAACCAACGGCTCGGTCACCCTCGATAAATTACAGTTTTTAGTGTTTGACGAAGCCGACCGAATGCTCGACATGGGTTTTATGGACGAGATTAGCCGGGTACTCAAACTCGTGCCCAAGCAACGTCAAACCCTGATGTTTTCGGCCACTTTTGATGAGGCCATCTTAAAACTCGGCAACACCCTGCTCAATGACCCGCAATTGATAGAGGTTGATGCGACCAACACCGCTGCCGAAAAGGTCGAGCAAATCATTTATGCGGTAGACAAAGACCGCAAGCGCGAAATGATCTCTCACTTGATTGGCGCCAAAAACTGGCATCAGGTATTGATTTTTGTCCGCACCAAACAAGGGGCTGATGCACTAGCCAAAGAAATGGGCAAAGACGGCATTAAGGCCGTGTCGATTCACGGCGACAAATCCCAAGGCGCACGCGAAAAGGCCCTAGAAGATTTCAAACAAGGCACGATTAGAGCCTTAGTGGCCACCGATGTCGCCTCACGGGGCTTAGATATTCCCCTGCTCAACTACGTAATTAACTATGAGTTGCCGTACAACGCCGAAGATTACATTCACCGTATTGGGCGCACGGGGCGCGCTGGTGAAAATGGACTGGCAATATCGCTGATAAGCCCAGATGAGAATTATCTACTTGAAGAAGTCGAAAAGGTGCTAGATGAAAGGTTAGTGGCCCAGTGGATGCCGGGTTATGAGCCAGATTTGACTAAAGATACCAGTGGTGGGCGGCCTAATAGTAAGGCGCAACATAAGCGGAGTAATCAGAAAAAAGATACACGGGGACG
>JABSOG010001134.1 GCA_013216025.1 Algicola sp.
GGTTTTGTTGCAACACCTCGCAGTTAAAGTCGCCGTCGGACTCGTCCCAGTTCAATTGTTTGAGGTTGGCCACTTTTATCAGGGTATTGTGTTTAAGACACATTAATCCCTTGATCACGGAAATAACCCCCGACGCACCGGCAAAATGGCCGGTGTGGCCTTTGATGGTGCCTATTATCAGCGGTTTACCCGTTTTATCTCCGAACAGCTGTTGATAGGCCTGGAGCTCGACCAAATCGGCCATCGGGTTGGCGGTGCCTTGGGCTTCGATATAATCGATGTCTTTGCTTTGCAGCTGGGCTTTGTTGAGTGCTTCGCGAATAATGTCGCGATGAGATTTGGCGTTGGGAGAGAGCAATGACATGCTTTGTCCACCATGTCTGACCGCCATACCTTTGATGATACCGTGAATGTGATCACCGTCACGTTGGGCATCAACCATTCGTTTGAGGCAAATCAACCCCAATCCGTCGGAGAAGAAATGACCGGATGCATCGCGGTCAAATGCCCGAATCTTGTCGTCGGCGGTAAACAATTGCAGTTTGCGGTTACAGATAAAAACGTCCGGTGAAAACAACAGGTTGACGCCACCGGCCAGCGCCATTTCGACTTCATTATCGCGCAGGCTCTTTATCGCGCTGTGCAATGCCACAAACGAACTGGCGCAGGCTGCATTGACGGCCATGACAGGGCCATTGAAGGCAAAGTAATGGGCAATGCGGTTGACCAGCATGGCGTTAGAATTACCGACATTGAGGTGAATGTCTACCGCTTGGCCAGATCTGCTAAGCTGCTCTGCGTAGTCTTGTCGTTCAACACCGACAAACAGACCGACAGGGCGGCCGAATAGCGCATCTTTGCTGTAACCTGCGTGTTCTATGGTCTCCCAGGTCGCTTCCAGCAGCAGCCTGTGCTGCGGGTCCATCAAAGTGGCTTCTTTGGGCGAAATATTAAAATGCAGCGGATCGAACTGGTCACAGTGTTCGATAAAACCACCATAGCGACAGTCGGTTTTGTTGACCTCATCGGGTTGACCAAAGTGTGCTTGCCAAGACCAACGCTGCGGCGGTATTTCGCTGATAGTGCTTTTGTCATCGACCAGGTTTTGCCAGAATTGATCAATCGACTGTGCTTGCGGGAAACGGCCACTGTATCCAACAATGGCGATATCGTTATTTTTATCCGAAGCGGTAACACTTTTGACTTGTTCTGCCGGTTCGTCGGTAACCGCTGGCGTTGGTTTGTTTTGCGCTGCGATATATTTTTGGTAAATATGGCTGCCCAGGGTCTCAAGGGTGAAGTTTTCCATAAATACCAGCGGACTTAAACGAATGTCGTATGCCTTTGCCACTTGCTGGGCAAACGCGGCCAAAGTGACCGAATTGAAGCCATATTCGCTGAGGTTGGCGGCGAACGAGATCTGTTCGGTCGGCAGCCCAAGCGTATCGCCAATCATCGACTTAAGCCCTTGCAAAAATTGTTTTTGGTCTTTTTCCTGGTCTTTTTCGCCGGTCTTGTTGCTTTTGGTTTGCATCGTCATAAACTGCGATTGCCAGTCGAGTTGCAGCGGGTCGTGACGGTAGTTTTTGGCATTGTCATATTCTGCTGGGGTTATCTCGTCGCGTGTGCGCAAGTCAGTCAAAACCGTATCGGACATACCTGCCAACAGGCGGTATTTGATGATCTGCAACTGCTCATCCTGGTCTTCACTGTGGATCAGTGCGCGCTGTATACATTTGTCTAACCGGGCCTGGAGCGACGGTTTTGCATGTGGTCCATGCAAGCGGAAAAACATCGGGAAGGCCGGTAAAGTCATCACCTGCCAAAATGCCTTGAACTGCAATTGAGGCTGGGGCAAGAAACCCAACTTTAGTCCCATCAAAATGCCGGCAACCGGTGCTACTACGATCTCTTTGGGGTTGGCCCTGTGTTTAAGCTCTTCGGAGTTAAGCTGGTATTTGCCACTGATCAATTGAGCGTACCAACGCGCCGTATGCTCAAGATAGGGTAGACTGCCGATGATGCTGATGTCGTTTAAACCGTAGGGGTTGACCAAACTCGGATTTTTGCCATAAAACAAACCCATGGCAAATTCATCTTGCACATCAATACCTTGTACGTAGTCGAAGTTGCTGTTGTAACGATAACCTGTGCAAAGGATTAGATGATCGAGGTCGGCAATTTTGGTTCCGTCGGTAAAGTGACAATCACGGCCCGCAAAATGTGCAATGGTTTGCTCTGTGGTATCAATTTTTCCCTTGGCAACCGCCTCTACGATGCCGTCGTTAATCAATATTGCCGGGGCGGCTTGAAATTCCTCTAATGACGGAAATAATCCACTGCGTTGATAATATTGGTAGTATTCGGGCATCGAGTGGGCCAGGCGTTCTAGGTTGCGGCGGCTACGGATGTTGTCTGGCATCAACAAGTTGGCGGCCGAGACAAAATCGTTAGGGATACATCCGACCATCCGGG
>JABSOG010001135.1 GCA_013216025.1 Algicola sp.
TATCCGATTTATCAATCTTGCCGTTTAAGGCGACACTACTACCCAGTTACTGGGGTCGGTGATCCCCGCAGCTCAATTGAAGGCTGATTTGTATTTTAGCTTTAGCGGCACTAATGATGCTCGAATTCAAGGGGGCAGTCGTTACAAACCCTGCACCAGTATTGATGAGGTTGAACGCAATCTCGCCAGTGTGATCGACTTTTCCAAACACCAAACCCATGCCCCTTGGGTTTGGCTAACACCGGTTGGGGTCGATCCTGCCCGTGTCGAAAAGCATGATTTCTTTAAACCATTGATGGCCACTTGGTGTAACGTTCACATCAGCAAAGTAGCAGATATTGTTACCCGCCAGGCTGAAAACGTGATTGATTTGCGCTCACACTTCGCAGATTTGGATGACAGCCATCTACTCGATAATGACGGTCTACACTGGTCCATCGACGGCCATCAACTAGCAGCTAAAATTATTATTGCACAATTGGTCAACATATTAAGCTGATAAATTTTTATTATAATTACCAACACGGAGTCATTTTCCGGATTGAAAATAAAGCGCTACCCTCAGCAATCACCCTGCTTTTTTTACCAGCAAAATGAGTATGTATATTGGACAAAATAAAGTATAAATCTCTATCAAATTAATTTTTTAAATGATTTCCCCCCCATTGTTTAATTCATCAATAAATGTAACATAAATGTTAATATCGATCAATTTTGTTACCTTAAGGTTAATAATAAGCCATTATCTTGTTAAAAAAAGTACAATGTAATGCTTGTTTTATTAGTTTTTCTCCAATATGCTGGTCAGACCAACATCAACGGCAAGGCAGCTAACGATATAAATTCTAGCAGCTTTTGACATAAGTGAAATTTGAGATAAGGTGAAATTATGTTGTTCTCTCTTAGCGATTTATGCGTAAAATTACAACAGCAACGCTGGGGCGGACAGATTAATTTCTGTCCATCTGGTCAAACCTTAACGCATGAAACGATGACCGCACATCAAGACTGGTTGGAGCAAAATATCCATTTTTCTTTTGGTGAAAAAATCATTGTGGTATCAACCCCTACACCTGAAACAGTTTCCACACTTTTGTGGTTGTGGCACAAAGGTGCGGTTGTCGTGCCAGTCAAACATGACATGCAAATGGACGCGATTCAAAAAATTGCTGATGATTGCCATGCGCATGCAGTGATCAAAGATCAAGACATCACTGAACTTGAGCCTTCACCGCAACCCCCGTTACTGTTTAGAGAAAACAGCACACGTCAGGTATGCGGCACCGATCTGGCCTTGTTGATTTATACTTCCGGCAGTACTGGGAATCCCAAAGGGATTATGTTGAGCCATAACAATGTGATCACCGCGATTAATTCGATTGCCACTTATCTGAAAATAGACAGCGACGAGCATATTTTAGGCCTTTCTCCATTGTCATTTGATTATGGTCTGTACCAGCTACTGTTCAGTTTAGCGTTTGATTGCCAAGTCACCTTGTTTGAAGAAAGTTTCCACCCAGTCAAAGTCATCAAAGCGCTCGACGAGCATAAAATCACCCTGCTGCCCGTGGTTCCGGCCATGGCCATTTCACTGTCTAGAGTCATCAGGGCGTTAAAATTCAAGTTGCCGCATCTACGCAAAATGACCAACACCGGCGGTCACCTTGGCGAAACAGTGATTGACGAACTTGTGAGTTTAATCCCGCAGTTAGACGTTTATGCCATGTACGGTTTGACTGAATGTAAACGTGCCTTGTATCTGCCACCCGATAAAACCCACAAAAAGCGAGGCTCTGTCGGTATTGCTATCCCCGGCCTCGAAGCCAAACTGTTTATCAGTGTTCAATGCGAAGACGGCTTGCATTACCAGGAAGTACGTATCGGCGAAGTCGGTGAATTATTCGTTCGCGGCGCAACTGTAATGCAAGGTTATTACGGTCAAGCCAATGCTGGTGCGAATTTAATCTCCGGTAACTACCGTGACGATAACTGGCTGGCCACAAACGACTTATTTACTCAAGATGAAGATAGTTATTTCTACTTCAAGGGGCGTACCAAAGAGCTGATCAAACAAGCTGGTTTCTGTATTTATCCCACCGAAAGCGAAGCATTGATTGAAAAAAATACGCTGGTACACCTGGCCGCCATCATTCAATCAAAAGACAAGTTCGGTGATG
>JABSOG010001136.1 GCA_013216025.1 Algicola sp.
GATGGTCAGGCGGGCGAGCTGAAAATGAGCAAACGTAATACCCGTCATGTAGAAGGTGTCGAACCCGACGTGGTGTTGATGTTTACCGGGCAGGGATCGCAATATGCTGGTATGGCTGAGGGTTTGTATCAACAGGAGCCCTTGTTTAAAGAGATAGTCGATCAATGTGCGCAACTGCTAGAAGATGATTTGGGGTTGGATTTGCGTGAGGTTATCTATTGTATCAATGAAGATGGCGAAAAAGACCCAGAAAAATCAACGTTATTGGGCACGACTCGATTGACACAACCGGCGTTATTTGTCACTGAGTATGCCTTGGCTAGATTGTGTATGTCTTGGGGCATTAAACCCAGCGCGATGATAGGCCACAGTATTGGCGAGTATGTAGCGGCAACGCTGGCTGGAGTATTTTCGTTAGAAGATGCGCTTAAACTGGTTGCGGCTCGTGGCAAATTAATGCAATCAATGCCACTGGGCGACATGGTGGGTATTGGGCTTGGTGCAGACAAAGTCAAAGCGCTGTTGGTCGATGGCGTGGTGATTGCTGCCAGCAACGCACCCAATCAATGTGTGGTCTCAGGAACTTGTGAGGCGATGTTAGTGTTTATTGCGGTGCTAGAAGACCAAAGCGAGCAAGTGTTGTTTAAACGTTTGCACACCTCACATGCCTTTCATTCACCTATGATGGCACCGATACTGCCCGAATTTCGTCAGTTGTTACAACAGGTCACGCTCAATGTGCCAACGCAGCGGTGCATCTCAAATTTCACTGGTGGATGGTTGACAGACGAGCTGGCGACCTCGAAGGAATATTGGTGTAATCATCTGTTACATGCGGTGTTGTTTTGTGATGGCATCACAACCTTGCTTGATGATGAACAATTGCAAAATGACAATTTAATCTTTGTCGAAGTGGGTCCTGGCAGGGCATTAAGCGCCATGGTGTCACAGCATCCGCAAACCACTGCGTTTAACGGGGTAAGACCGCATTCGTCAGAGGAATCTGATCAGGCATTTTTGCTCAATACGCTGGGCCAATTGTGGTTGCATAATGTTGACATCGACTGGACGGCGTTTTATCAGGGTCAACAGCGAACCCGGGTGGCTATGCCGACTTATTCGTTTGACCGCGTCAGGCATTGGGTTGAGCCTCAAGTTAAATCTGCTTCACTTAGCCATATTGGCGGACTCGGCGGACAAGGCAGTGGCTCAACAGGGGATTTACTACCAGAACATCTGTGGCTAAGTGCGCCGCATTGGGTGACTGTGTGTAATGTTAGCCCAAGTCAAAACACACCCATATTTGATTCGGTGTTGTTAGTGGTCACCAATGCACAGGCCCTGCGAATTGATTTTGCCGGTTTAGCCAACAGTCATTATTTGATTGTGCTGGATGAATCGGTCAAAGATATCAGCGAGGAGCTAAATAATCTGGTGCGTTTGAACCCTTGCAGTGAATCAGGTTACCAAATGTTGATGAACACTTCGTTGGCAAACGAAACCTTTAATGCACTGGTTCATCTGGCCAGCGCCGATGCGGCGCTTAAGGCCAAGGATCCGCTGGACTATGGATTCTATCCGCTGGATATGATCAAGCAGCACATCTTGCCCATGCTCGACATTGAACATTTGTTGGTATTGACCATCCATCTGGCGCAAATTAGCAATGACGATACCATTTACCCGCTCAATGGTGCGATGGTTGGTGGTATCAGAAACATCAATCATCGCTACCCTCACATCAATGGTTTGATGATTGATACCGGGGATGCGTTAGCCACTCAAGGGGGAGAGTTTGCGGCCAAAACGCTGGTAGACTTTTCTTTCTTGTCGTTGATTCTCAATCACAGTGACTTGTATCAAACCGACGCTCTACTGGCCTTTAGGTATGGCAAATTATGGTGTCAGCAAAGGCAAATGATAAAACCGGTGATGGATGTACAACCGTTCATTGAAGATAACGATACTTTGCTGGTGACTGATGGGTTGGGGGGTATCGGTTTGGCCATTGCCAAGCACATTTCGACCCAACATATCGTTAATTTTGTGTTGCTCGGCACTACAGAAGATGCCCCATTGGAGGCGATTGAAGAGATAAAAGCCAATGGCTGTCAAGTTGAATTTAAGTGCATTAATATCGCTGAGCCTGCGGCGGTCAAAACGTTACTGCTGGACATTGAACAACAGTACGGGGAGGTTCACGGCATTATTCACACCAAAGGGGTGATGCCGGTTTCAGTTGCTGATCATACCCTTGAAAAAGAGAAAAGCAGCTTTGGCGGCAAGGTTTATGGTATTGACAATATTCTTAAAAATATTCGACTGGACACATTGAAGTTTTTGGCCAACAGTTCGTCGCTGGCCAGTATAATCGGCCATGTTCACCGTATTGAATATTGTGCTGCCAACAGCTATCTGGACTATCTGTGCGCTAATCGACCTTTTTTCAAGCAGACCCGAGTCGTCAC
>JABSOG010001137.1 GCA_013216025.1 Algicola sp.
ATGTGACCTATTTTGAGATATTCAACAAACGCCTCGCCCCGTCAAAGTTGATTGAGGGATTGCAGGCCCCCAAGTTCAGTATTGCAGGTTTACATCCTACGGGCACGATCTACAACAAAGACAGCTTTGAAGGTAAAGTGGTTTTACTGGATTTTTGGGCCACTTGGTGTGTGCCCTGCCTTAAAGAAATGCCGATTTTGCACGAGGCTTATGCGCAATTCAAACCCTTGGGTTTTGAGATTTTAAGCCTCTCTGGTGATGATGCCATCGAAGATGTGTCACAGTTTCGTCAAACCAAATGGCAAATGCCATGGAAACACGCGTTTTTAGACAACGGCCAACACCCCATCAACAAAGACTATTTTGTTTTTGGTTACCCCAAAGCCGTTTTAATCGACGAAAAAGGCAATATTCTGGCCGATGGCGATAACGCCCGAGGCAGCAAGTTGGTCAAAACCCTAAGCGAGTATTACGCCAAACAAGGGCGACTGTAAAAACGAATGGGATTTAAAATGACGCAAGTTTACCCTGCAAAACACTGAGCAACTCATGAGATTGCGCTTTGGCCAATGCAATCGCTTTGGTGTAGGTCTTTACCGCATTTTGGGTTTGATTGACAGCAACATAAGTGTCGCCCAGCCCCTGTAGTGTTTTAACTGACCGAGGGTTTAGTTTCGCCGTTTTATAGTAGTAGGCAATGGCATCTTTGGTTTTGCCATGCTTTTGGAAAAATGCGGCATAACGCAGCATCCAATTGACGTGAGTCTTGCTGCCCTGACGGTTTTTTAATGCCATCAATTCGCTGAAAAACACGATGTTGTCTTGCGCCATCGCTACCCGCAGCAAAGACCATAAACCGTTTGAGTCAATTTCTGGGGCGAGATCATATCGGCGGGCTCTTTTGGCGTAATACGTCTTAACAAAGTCCATCCCGCCTTTTGCAGTGAAATCTGCAGCATCGTTAAAGCGCAGGCTTTTATACTCACCATGTTGCAACACCAGCCCTTTTGGCAGGGTCGAAAACAAACTTAACTCATGCTCAACCATCAACTCACTTTTGGTCGAAGCAACATGAAAGTCCCAAACCAGCCCCTTGGGCGCAGCCTTTTCGATTTGACTGACCAGTGATTTGACTACGATGTCATAACCGAATTCGCCATCGGTCACCCCCATGTAGAGATACTTTTCACGCTTTTGCTTGGCAAACAGTGCCGAGCTCTCGCTAAAATCCAACGAATAATCGTCAGCCAGATAGGGCGAAGCAGCAATATAACCTTCAAACAAGTCAGGCCTTTTGACAAGAGTATCAATGACAAAACCGCCGCCTTTTTGCCAGCCTGCCAAGGTTCTACGGGCATTGGTTCTAAAATTACTGTCAACAAAAGGTATTAAGTCTTTTTCGATAAAGGTCAAAAAGTTCGCCGCTTGTGACGAACCCATATTCAGCGCCCTGCCTTGGGTATGTACATCTACTGCAACAGTGATAGCCGCTGGAATACGGTCTGTATCATTTAACCTGGTCAACAGCGCGGCACCAAACGCAAAGAACTTTTTGCCGTCAATCAAATAAACCACAGCGTATTTTTGCTCACCTGTTTGATACCCTACTGGCAAACCCACCCAGATTGTTTGAGCTTGTTGCAGTGCGGTTGATTCGATGGTGTAACTTTTACCAATGCTGATGGTTTGACCATTAACAGGCGGCCCTGCAACAGAGTCGAAACTGAAAATATTTAAAAATATGCAAACGAGGATAAAGTATTTTAGCTGGGCCATTTATACACAATTCCTATCTTAATTGAAAACTGTACCGGGTTAGCGATACAGTGAACAATACAGTAAATAGGCCTAGTTCACCAATCGGTGCGGCAGGCGGCTACTGCCGGTTTACAAGTAAAGATAAGCCGCCGCAGGCACACTGATTTTTTTCTGACTATGACCAATCCCCGGCACGAATACCATTTTCCAATTAAACGTCACGCCCAGCTTTTTGGCCGTTGCCTTGGCGTGCTTGAAAAAGTACTGTCCCCGTGTAAACCGTGAGTCACCTTGCAAATCGATGTTAGGGCCGATGGCCAAATCCCCCCGAGTCTCATTTTTGTTATCTTGCTCACCAAGATATAAAATCAGCTTAGCTTGAAATGCCGCTTTGACTTGGTCTTTGGTTACCATTGCATCTTTTAAACCAAATGGAAAAGGCTGTTCAAAATCGATCATGGTATACCAACCTGAATTGGCTGCCAGCATCCGATTCACTTTGTCACTGAGTCCAAACAGGGTCAATCGCTGCAATACCTGACTGCCAGCCGAATGGCCAAACATATCGTACACTTTTGCGTTCATCTTCAATTTGCCAATCACGTCATCAAATATCCGGTCAAAGTCGCTGAATATCCAATCGGAGGGGGTTTTAACGGCGGTATGACTGACGATTTCGGTTTCTGCGGCGTTGAGTTTTACGTCT
>JABSOG010001138.1 GCA_013216025.1 Algicola sp.
ACGGAGGCTAGGCAACAGGGGACAGAGCAGTCGTCAAAAACATGGAACAGCTTCGCGTTCGCAGTTTTTGCGATCTGGTCTATCCCCGGCTGGTGGTGGCGCCGGACCACCACCGGCTGGGGTTTTGTCCATGGATGGACTATATGACTTTTATGCAGGAGCAATAAAAGATCAGTGCAAAACAAGTTTTGTGGACAGCTTACCTGTCCCTGCATTTTTTTGATGGCCATGGATGGCCGAATGTCGCGGGTTCATGGATGAACAGGAGCGACTGCTTTGACCCCATTTCGGAGCCTCCGTTCCTCCAGCCACTATCGAAGCCCCATTTTGTGATATCAACCTGACTCACATCCCCAATCCATCAAACCCCAGGCTGAAAATCAACACGGTCATCACCGCCATTGGCGCAAGATAATAATGTTTACCAAGGCGCACAACGGCACCGGCGGTCCAAAAAATCAATCCCACTTGCCATGCAATCACCCATGGCGTGAACTCAATTGCCGTGAGATAAACCAGCGTAGGTACTACCGACAACACCACCAGCGGCAGTAACTCAAAGCAGCGCCGTTTGACAGCACTCAGTGGTAATCCGCTAAGGTAATACTGGTATTGTGAGCGAAAACGTTCGATTTCGAATTGGTATGATCCAATCAACAAGCCGATAAGAAAACTGATGAACAGCTGAAAGTTTTCAGTCGCAAAATCAGGGCGTTTACTGACGACATAAGCATAACTGCCGATTATCGCCAACGTGCCCAACACCCGGGTTAATACGTTAACCGGGCGGTGAATCGCAAACAGACTAATCATCATTGCATACGATGTGGTTTTTACTCGGCCTACCCTAAACTTAAGTTTATCGAGAAATAACACCTCAAGCAGCACCGCAATAAACCACACGGTATTGAGCGTGTTGGCCGAGCCCTCTTTGGGATAAAAATAATGGGCAAGCACAGGCAGCAATACCAGCGACAACAAAGGTAGGTTGCGCCGGTATAACGCAGTTTGACTGCTCAGCAATACAGTCAGGGCGAACAGCACAAAAAAACGGGTTTCTACAATGGTTTTCAAGTCAGGCATAAACAAACACAATGCCAACGGGGCACACAACACCAAATTGCCCGCTTGCGCTGTCAGCGCCAAATCACTGCGCCGATGCTGCGCGGGACTAATTGGCAAGTCTTTGATATAGTTGTGATAAGGGGTGCCCAAAATGGCTTTAGCTTGGATCCTTATCATCGCAAAAATCACCACCAAATAAATGGTCTGATAATAAATTCGCTGATCAATCAGGGTTTTCTGCTCCGCAATGAGCGATACCCCATACATCGCCAAATACAAAAATAATGGCACCAGTACGTTGATAAAAAAGAGCACAAAAACCTTGCCCAATTGACTGACGGCGGCGATCAACTGCTTGATCTCGTTGCGGTAGATTTTCCTTCTAAACTGGCTATAATTCATCGTTAATCCATTGTTAAGAGACGGCCTTGTCGGCGATAGGAAAAATCTGATAATCGGCATTGTTGGTAAACAGGGTGTCGTGGCTGGTAATGATCAAATACCCTTCAAAGACGCTGAGGTAATCGACAATATAAGCTCGGCTATAACTGTCGAGCCCGGTGGTGGGTTCGTCGAGCAACAAACATTCAGCTTGGTGAGTCATCGCCATTATCAACGACAGCTTTTTTTGATTACCCAACGACAGCGCCGGGGCCAGTGTCGACAAATGGGTTTTAAAATGTAAATCGTCAATCAATGCGGTGGGCCATAACACCCCATAACAACTACAATGAAACTCGATCAATTGCCTAGCCGTTAAAAATCGTGGAAAAATGATCTTGTCGCTCGAAATACCAATCAGCGGTTTAACCGCCACATCGGTCACGGCCAAGTTGTTAAAGGTGATTTGGCCGTTATCTGGCAATTCTAGCCCCGCCGCCATCATCAGCAAGGTGGTTTTGCCGCAGCCGTTTTCGCCGGTAATGCAATATTTTCCTTGCTCGAAGTGATGACTGAACCCAGCAAACACCGGATGAGTCGCAAACTGTTTATCAATATTGTTAAATTTCATCTGATGACTCTTTTGGTTCAATCGCGCCCGATTCATTGGTGTAACGCACCACTAAGGTACCCGCAATTTTATCATGTAACCCTTGTTTTTTTTTGTCCCAACCCACCATAAAAAACCCCAGAGCCAATGGTATCGCGCCAATATAATAACCCAAATACCGCAACAGCACTTGGCCTGTCGACAAACGGCCGCCTGACTTGGCATCAATAATCACCACACTGAGGATCATTTTTCCTGGCGTTGCCGAGCGATATCGCCAAAAAATCATCACCACAATGGGTAGCAGTATGTAATTGATCACAGACATGATTGGATCGGTATCAAAAGAAGTGTCGTTTTTAGAACCTATCGCTAGAAACATAAATATGGGTATCATCAGTA